>CAISKJ010001001.1 GCA_903885885.1 uncultured delta proteobacterium | reverse complement strand
GTCGCGGGGTGGTGCCCTGGCGCATCGACGTGGCGCATCGACCGGCGAGCGCCACGCTCACCGTCACCACCGCCAACGCGGGCGCGCGACAGTTCTGCTTCACGCTCACGGCCACCGAGTAGCGCCGCGGTGCGTACCCGCCTTCGCGCCGATGCGCGCGGCGCGCAGCGAAATGCGCACCCGCGCGAACGTTGCGTTGCCGTGAAGGCGCGGGCATCCTCCCGCGAATGGAGAAGGCACTGGTCTACAAGGCAGACGATCGCTCGATTCTGCTGCCGTACTACAAGCGGTTTTTGATCGAGCCGACGCTCCCGTACATTCCGGCGCGCCTCCATCCGAACGTCATCACGCACTTCGGCCACGTGCTGAACCTCACCGCCGTGGCGCTGCTCGTCGCGATGCGACCGCGGCACGGGTGGGTGTTCATCGCGTCGATGCTGCTGCTCCAGATCTACACGTGGGCCGACAACGCCGACGGGGCGCACGCGCGGCGCACGCGTCAATCGAGCGCCTTCGGCGAGTTTCTCGACCACGGGCTCGACGTGCTCAACACCACGTACATCGGGCTCATGACGGTGCTCGCGATCGACTCCACGCACGCGTGGGCCATCGTGCTCAGCATCATCATTCCGGGCGCCGCTTCGCTCACGTACTGGGAGCAGGCGGAGACCGGCATCTTTCGCATGGGTCTCCTCAACCAGATCGAGTCGGTGATGGTGCTCTCGGTCATCATGGTGGTCGATGCCGTCTTCGGCGTCGAGCTGCTCCACCAGGTGCGCCTCGGGCCCGTGACCGCGTGGCATTTTCTGCACGTGTGGCCGCTCATCACCATTCTCTTCGGCATGGCGCGCGGCGTGATGCGCGTGCACGGCGCGGGGCGACCGGTGCTGCCCGCGCTGGCCTTCCTCGCGCTGCACGCGACCATCTTCGCCGCGGGCTCGATGCACCTGCTCTCGACGCTGGTGGCGGTCTCGTTCGCGGTGGCGGTCAACGTCTTCTGGGGCGCGCGCATGCTCTCGCGCCGCCTCGCCGGCGAGCGCGCGCGCGTCGAGCCCGCGCTCGTGGTCGGCATGCTGGGCATGGCGGGGTACATCGGCCTCCGCACGGTGGGCATGTCGCTCACGCACGAGCAGGGCGTCGCCCTCGCGGCGCTCGCCTGCGGGGCCTACGCCGTGTGCTCGGTGCAGGCCGCCCGCGACGGCATCGCCAGCATCGAGCGTCCCGCCGAGACGTCGCAGCAGGCCGCGTAGCGCGGCAAAGCCCTCATCGTGAATCGCGCCTCGCTCATTCGCGGCATTCAGCTCGTCGTCGCGATCACCCTCGCCACCTTCGCGTGGGTGATCTACCGCGCCATCGCGCAGCAGCAGAGCGACCTCGCGGCGGGCCTGCAGACGCTGCACCCCGGGTGGCTCCTCTTCGCCGTGCTCCTCGCGCTGCAAGAGGGCATCTGCGGCGGCCTGCGGATGTATGTGCTCGGCCGCGTGCTGTGCCCCGCCCTCACGCCCCGCACGGCCATCGCGTCGGAGTTCGTGCTGATGTTCGTGGGCGGCATCACGCCGGGTCAGCTCGGCGCGCCGGTCTCGCAGGTCGCCGTGCTCGTCGAGGGCGGCATGCCCTTCACGGCCATCGCCACCGCCGAGCTCCTCACGGCCTTCTGCACCATCTCGTTCTTTCTCGTGAGCGCGTCGGCGATGCTCCTCTTGCGGCTCAACGGCATGCTCGAGGTGCCCGGCGCGGCGCAGTTCGAGTACCTCCTCGGGTTCAGCGCGGCCGTGTTCGGGAGCGCCTTCGTCGCGCTGCTCCTGTGCGTGCTGCACCCGCCGCTGCTCAAGCGCTTCTTCTCCGTCGCGGGCACCGCGCTCGGGCCCGTCGCGCGCGCCGCGGTGATGGCCGCCTCGCGCGTCGAGCGCCTGCGCGACCTGCCGTCGGCCCCGTGGGCGCAGCCGGGCGCCATCACCGCGCGCCTCGTGGCCAGCGTCGACCGCGTGCACGAGGGCTTCATGGTGTATGCGCGCCGCGGCAAGCGCGCCGTGGCCGCCGCGCTCGCGCTCACCTTCGGCTTCTTCTGCGCGCGCTTCGCGGTGGCCTACTTCATTCTCCTCGGCCTCGGGATCTCGACGGAGCCGCGCGCGTACGTCACCGTCGGGCCGCCGGTGGTGCAGGTGATCATCGTGCAAGCGCTGCTCAACTTTGCGCTGTACCTCTCGCCCACACCGGGCGCGTCGGGCATCGCCGAGACGGGCTCGACCACGCTCATGTCGCCGTGGGTGCACGCGCCCTACGAGTTGCCGTACCTGGTGCTGTGGCGCCTGCTCGCGCTCTTTCTCTGCATGTTCGTGGGCGGCAGCTACGTGTTTCGCTACCTGGGCACCGACGTGCTCGAGCGCCGCGTGAAAGAGGCGCAAGCGGCCGACGAGGGCCTCGCGCCCACCTCGTCGACGCCGCCGCAGTGACGCGCGTCGCGTCGGCCCTGTAAATGCGCGCGGGAGTCTTCTACATTGCGCGCCGTAACGACGACGCGGAAAGAAGCCGCGGCCGTCGGTGGTTCCCCCCGTCGGAGCTGCGCATCATTCCCTATGGCTGACACCGCAAATCGAACACCGTCTCCCTCGTCGAGCGCGCGCGCGCCCGTCGACCGTCGCGACATCGCGCTCCGCGTGTTCGCCCTCGCGGGCCTCGCGTTCTCGGCGATGCTCCTCATCGACTACGTGCACACGCCGGTCTTCTGCGGCGGCCACGCGAGCGGCTGCGACTTCGTGCGCCACTCGCGCTACGCCCGCATCGGGGGCGTGCCGCTGCCCGTCTTCGGCGTCGCGTTTTATGCCGTGGTGCTCATGGCGGCCACCGCCGCGACGGAGGGCGCGCGGCGCTTCCTCGCGCTCCTGGGCGGCGTCGGCGTGATGGCGGGCCTCAGCTTCGTGGGCCTCCAGGCCCTGGTGATCCATCACTTCTGCAAGCTGTGCCTCGTGGTCGACGCGTCGGCCATCGCCGTCGGCACCTGCGCGCTGCTCATGGCGCGCGACGACGGCGCCGTGCTCACGGCGCGCTTCCGCTCGCTCACCCTCGCGGCGACCCTGGGCGCCATCGCCCTCCCCATCGCGTACGGCCTCGCGCAGCCCGCGCCGCCGCCGCGGGTCAACGCGCCCGTGATCGAGCGCATGCCCGACGTCATCGCGCGCGAGCAGTCGCCGGGCGTCGCCACGGTGGTCGAGTTCGTCGACTTCGAGTGCCCCTTCTGCCGCCGTCAGCAAGAGGCGCTCGCGCCCGTTCTAGCCTCGTACGAGGGCCGCGTGCGCCTCGTGCGGCGCAACGTGCCGCTGTCGTTTCACGAGCACGCCCGCGACGCCGCGCGCGCCCAGTGCTGCGCCGAGGAGCAGGGCCGCGGCGACCGCATGGCCGAGGTGCTGTTCACCTCCGACGAGATCACCCCCGACGGGTGCGAGCGCCTCGCGCAGCGCCTCGGCCTCGACATGGCCTCGTATCGCTCGTGCCTCGCGTCGCACCGCCCCGACGTGCTCCTCGAGCGCGACGCCAACGACGCGCGCGCCGCGGGCGTGGGCGGCCTCCCGACGCTGTGGATCGGCCGCGAGAAGTTCGAAGGCTTCACCACCGCCGACGCCCTGCGCGCGAGCATCGACCGCGCGCTGCGCGCCTCCACCACGCCCGCCGACGCCTCGACGCCGGGCTCCGCGCGCAGCGGCACCTGAGCGCCCTCCCCCGTCGCCCACCACACGCCCTCATGCGCGCGCTCGTTGCCCCGACGCTGCTCTCGTTGCTCCTCGCCGCGGGCGCGTGCAGGGCGCGCCACGACGCGCGCGGCGAGGCCTCCAGCGATGCTGCAGGGCCCGCGGTGCGCGAGTCCCCGCGGGTGCCGCGCGGGTCGAGCGAGGTCGTGCCCGTGCGGGCCGCCGAGGGCTCGCAGCCCCGCTGGCGCTCCCTCGCCCGCGGCGCGCGCCCCCGCGGCCGCGAGCGGTGGCGCATGGACCTCACGCCGCGCCAGCCCTACGGCGAGATGGCCACCGACGGCCTCACCGTGTACGTCGCCGCGGTGCGCGACGAGCCCGAGGGGCCGGCCGACGGCGAGGTGTACGCGTTCGACATCGACGACGGCACGATTCGCTGGCACACGGCGCTCGGCGGGCTGCACGGCGAGCCCCTCGAGCTCATCGACGGGGTGCTCGTGGTCGACACGATCCCGCACTGCAAGCGCCGCGGCGCCGAGACGCCCGGCGTGCTCACGCGGCCGTGCGAAGAGTCGGGCCCCGGCGCCGTCGTGGGCCTCGACGCCGCCACCGGTCGCGAGCGCTTTCGCACCGCGGTGAGCTCCGACGCCCTGCGCGCGCGGTGGACGGCCGCGCAGATCGGCGCCGCGGTGTGGGTGCACGACGGCCCCGCCTCGCTGCGCCCGCTCACGCTGCCCGCGTGGGGCCCCGCGGCGCGCGTGGCCGCGGGCGGCGCGGTGCTCAACCTCACGGCCCTCGGCGGCGACGCGCTCTACACCGTGCGCGCCGCCAACGGCGCGACGCGCCTCGTGCGACGCGCGCCCGGCGTCGCGCGCCCGCGGTGGGAGCGCGCGCTGCCCCTGCACACGCACTGCCCCGCGGTGTCGTCGGGGCCCGTCACGGTGCTCCCGGCGTTTCAGTCGAGCGCGGTCACGGGCGCGGCGCGCGCGCTGCTCGGCGCCG
>CAISKJ010001000.1 GCA_903885885.1 uncultured delta proteobacterium | reverse complement strand
CGCCTCGGGGTCGTGGGCGAGCGCGCGCGCGCACACCTCGTCGAGCGCGGGGGGCAGCGTGGGGTAGAAGTCGCGCAGCGGCCGGTACGGGGCGCGGGCGTTGCGGCGGGCGAGCTCGTACGTGGCGCGGCCGGGGTAGAGCCTGCGCAGCGCGAGGGTCTCCCACAGGGTGACGCCCATCGCGAAGACGTCGGCGCGGCGGTCGAGCTCGGCGGCCTCGAGCTGCTCCGGCGGCATGTACGAGAGCTTGCCCTTGAGCATGCCGTGGGTGGTCGCGAGGAGGCGCCCGCGGGCGCGCGCCACGCCGAAATCGGTGAGCCGCGCGGTGCCGTCGACGCCCAACATCACGTTCTGCGGGGTGACGTCGCGGTGCACCACGTTGAGCAGCTCGCCGTGCTCGTCGCGGAGCTCGTGGGCCGCGTGCAGGCCCGAGAGCACATCGACCGCGATGCGCAGCGCGATGGGGAGCGGCACGCCCTTGCCGAGCGCGGCGGCCGTCGACTGCACCGCGGCGAGGGTGTCGCCTTCGATGTAGTCCATCACGTTGTAGAGCAGCCCCGACTCGATGCCGAGGTCGAGGATGGTGACCACGTTGGGGTGGCGGATGTTGGCCGCGACGCGGGCCTCGTGGAGAAACATGTCGACGAAGCCCTGGTCGTCGGCGAGGTGCGGGTGCAGCACCTTGACGGCCGCGAGGCGCTCGAAGCCCGCCCCGTTCTGCATGCTCCCGAGGGCGCGCGCGAGGTAGACGTGCGCCATGCCGCCGCCGCCGATGCGCGTGACGATCTCGTAGCGGCCCACGCGCGACGGCGTGCGCCCGCGCGTGAGCCCCCGGGCCCGCGACTGGATGCCGTCGGTGGCCATCGCGAACGGTCCGAAACGCGCGCGGCTGCCCGACGCGTCGTCGTCGCCGTCGTCGCCGAAGCCCTCGAAGGGGAGATCGTGGCGGTGCGCGGCCGTCATTCTCGGGCACGCCCTCCGAGCGCGAGCATCTCGAGCAGCGCCGCCGCGTCGGGCACGCCCACCAGGATCGCCTCGACCTCGCCCGCGCGCAGCCCGCTCCCGTCGAAGCGCCGCACGACCACGCGCTCGCCGTCGTGGGAGACCGCGACGCGCGCGGCCGTCGTGGTCGTCCACGCGCTGCGGTCGTCGAGGTCGAGGGAGTCCAGCGGCGAGGCGCGCAGGCTCTCGGGGAGCGCGGGGCGCGTCGACCCCTGCGGCGGCTCCGCGAGGGGGACGCGCACGTCGATGGGCGCGACGTCGACGGGCACATGGACCGGTGGCGGGTGCGCCGGCGTCGACATGCGCATCATGCCCAGCGGCGAGATGAGCTTCGGGTCGAAGGTGGGACGCGAGTTTGCGTCGAGCGCGTCGTGGGCGCTCTCGACGATGGCCGCGCTCGCCTCGGGCCCGGTCGTCGCGGGCGACGGCCCGCCCGGCGACGGGAGCGTGGTCTTGGGGGCCGCCGTCGAGGCGAAGCGCGGCGCACGCGCGGTGATGCGCGGCGCAGGCGGGCGGCTCGTGCGGCTGCGCACGGGGATCGACGGGGGCCGCGTGGGGAGCGCGCGCGGCGCTGCGG
>CAISKJ010000999.1 GCA_903885885.1 uncultured delta proteobacterium | reverse complement strand
TCGCGGTCGTCGCGGTCGTCACGCTCGCGCCCTCCGTGGCGCGCGCGCAGCCCGCGCCCACGAGCGCCGCCGACGCCACCGTGCGCGCCCGCGCATCCTCGCGCGAGACGTATCACCACGACCTCGCCGCCGAAGACATGCGACGCATGGCGGGCACCCGCGGCGACGCCCTCCTCGCCGTGCAGAACCTCCCCGGCGTAGGCCGCACGGCCTTCGGGCAGGGGGCCTTCATCGTGCGCGGCAGCGACCCCGAAGACACCCTCGTCACGCTCGAGTCGCAGCCCATCGGGCTCCCGTTTCACTTCTACGGGCTCGCCACCACCGTGGCCACCGACCTCGTCGACCGCATCGAGTTCATGCCCGGCAACTTCTCCGCGCGCTGGGGCCGCGCCGCGGGCGGCGTCATCAACGTGTCGCTGCGCAACCCCGCGCGCGACCGCGCCCACGTGTGGGCCGACGTCGACGTGATCGACGCCGGCGTCGCCGCCACCGTGCCCCTCGGGCGCCGCGTCACCGTCATGGCCGGGCTGCGCCGCAGCTACGTCGACGCGCTCCTCGCCGCCTTCGCCGCCGACGCCGCGGGCGCCACGTTCTCGCGCCTCCCCGTGTACTGGGACTGGCAGCTCGCCGTCGACGTCGAGGCCTCCGCGCGCGACCACGTTCGCGTGCTCGGCTCGGGCAGCGACGACGCGCTCACCCTCAACGTGCCGTCCCCGTCGCCCGAGTATCCCGTCGACACCATCGCGTACGGCAGCCACCTCGCCTACCACGGCGTGCAGGCGCGCTGGCGCCACCGCTTCTCCTCCACCGCCGAGCACACGCTCACGCCGTCGGTCTCGTTCACGCGCTCCGACGTCTCCCTCGGCCCCGACATCCGCTACGCGATCGCCACCACCACCGCCTCGGTGCGCGACGAGCTCGACCTGCGCCTCTCGGCCCACGCGCGCCTCTACGTCGGCCTCGACGTGCAGGCCGGCACCACCGACGCCGCCATCACCGCGCCGCCGCTCAGCCCCAACGGCGTCGACGACGCGCCCGTGCGCGCCCGCCTCGTGCGCTACGCCGACGCGCGCTCGTTCTTCAACCCCGCGGCCTACGCCGAGCTCTCCCTCGACCCCACGCGCGCGCTCCACGTGCTCGCGGGCGTGCGCGTCGACGCGTTCTCCCGCAACGGCGCCCTCTCCGTCGACCCGCGCATGACGGCGCGCCTCGCCGTGCACCCGCGCCTCGCGCTGCGCGCGGGCTTCGGCGCGTACACCACCACGCCGCGGGGCTACACCGTGCTCCCGGGCTTCGGCAACCCCGACCTCGCCCTCGAGCGCTGGCAGCACGCCGCCGTGGGGCTCCAATCGTGGGTCGTCGACAACGTGCTCGAGCTCAGCGTCGACGGCTTCGTGAAGTACGGCGACCACACCGCCGCGCCCTCGCAGCGGGTGATCGAGCGCGACGGGCAGCGCGCGCCCGAGCGCTTCGCGAGCACGGGCAACGCGCGCATCTACGGCGCCGAGGCCATGGTGCGACTGCGCCCCGGGCGCATCCCCCTCGTCGCGTGGATCTCCTACACGCTCCAGCGCGCCGAGCGCCGCGACGGCCCCGCGGGCGCCTGGTACACCTCGCCGTGGGACCAGCCGCACATTCTCACCCTCGTGCTCGGCGCCGTGCTCCCGCGCGGCTGGGAGGCGGGCCTGCGCGCGCGCTACACCTCGGGCTCGCCGGAGCCCAACGTCACCGGCGCCCTCTACGACAGCGACCACGACGTGGCGCTCACCTACGTCGACACGCTGCACCCCGCGCGGCTGCCCGACTTCTTCCAACTCGACGTGCGCGTGGCGAAGCGCTTCCGCTGGGGTCCGGTGAACATGCAGCTCATCGCCGAGGTGCTCAACGCCACCTATCAGGCCAACGTCGAGAGCCGCGTGTACAGCTTCGATCGACGCACGAGCGCGCCCATCACGGGGCTGCCCATCCTCCCCTCGCTCGGCCTGCGCGGCGAGTATTGAATGCGCTAGTCTCGCGCGCCTATGAGCCTCTTGTTTCGCACGTCGGGCACGGTGGCGGGGCCTGAGTTCTTCTTGAAGCGCACCGGCGGCGGGCTCCGCGCGACGCGCATGCCCGTCACCGTGGCGGTGATCGAGCGCCCCGACGGCCTGGTGCTCGTCGACGCGGGCTGGTCGCGGCGCACCTGCGCGTGGCCCGAGCGCGACCCGGGGCGCGCAAAGCGCTTCTTCCTCGGCCTCGACGTGAAGCCCGAAGACGCCCTCGCCTCGCAGCTCATCTCGCTCGGCTACGCGCCCGGCGACGTGAGGCACATCGTGGCCACGCACCTGCACATCGACCACATCGGCGGCGCCGTAGACTTCCCCCTGGCCACGGTGCACTGCGCCGCGCGCGAGTGGAGCGCCGTTCCGCGCGGCCCCGTCGGCGGCTACGACCTGCGCACGCTCGACCTCCCGAAGGTCGAGAGGCACGCGCTCGCGGGCCCCGCGGCGCTGGGCTTCGAAGCCTCGCACGACCTCTTCGGCGACGGCACCGTGCTGCTCCTCGACGCGAAGGGCCACACGCGCGGCTCCGTCGCGGTGGCCGTGAAGCTCGCCGAGGGGTGGGCCCTGCACGCGGGCGACGCCACCATGTTCGCCGACGATTTTCACGACGACGCCTCCAAGCCCCCGAGCCTCTACATGCGCGCCATGGCGTGGAGCGTGGCGGGGCAGCGCGAGGGCTTCGCGCACCTGCTCTCGGCCGAGAGAGACCACGGCGCGAAGGTGGTCCCCTCGCACGACATGAGCGTGTACGAGACGCTGCCGCACCTGCGCGAAGAGGCGTGGCCCTGCGCGTGGACGCGCGGCAAAGCCAAAGCGCGCAAGGCCCCCAAAGGGGCGTGACAGCGGGCGCCGTCGTGGCCACGATGCGGGCGCGCGACACACGCGCGGAGGTGCATCGTGGAGATCAAGATCCAGTACTGCGTGGCTTGAAACTACCGTCCTCGGGCCGCGAGTCTCGCGGCCGTACTGAAGGATGAGCTCGGGGTCGATGCGGTGCTCGAGCGCGCAGGCGGCGGGGCCTTCGAGGTGAGCGTCGACGGGCGACTCGTTTACAGCAAGCTCAAGGAGGGGCGCTTCCCGAGCGAAGACGAGGTGCTCGACAAGATCAGGCCGTAGCCGCGCCGCCCCGCTCGACCCCGTCGAGAAAGGCCAGCACGGCGCCGCAGAGCGCGTCGGGCTGCGTCCAGTGCATCATGTGGCCCGCGTCGGGCAGCACCGCGCTGCGCGTGTCGCGAAACCTCTCGGCCCTCTCGCTGAAGTACGCGTACCCGTCGGGGTCGCGCCCCCACACCTGCAACACCGGGCACGCCACGCGGGCGATGTACGCTTCGAAGGCCTCGGCGTCGAAGCGGCCCGGCGCCGTCGTCTGGTGCAGCGGGTCGAAGCGAAACACCCACCCGCCGTCGTCGGTGGCGCGCAGCGCGCGCGGCGCCATCGCGCGCAGCGTCTCGACGGGCACGTCGGGGTTCGAGATGCGCATGCGCGTCACGGCCTCGTCGAGCGAGGCGACGCGGCGGGCGCCGCGGGCGCGCACCTTCGCCGTGCCGTCGAGCCACAGGCGCGTGCGGTCGGGCGCGACGTCGGCGGGCATCGCGGGCGGCCCGATGCCCTCGAGCAGCGAGAGCGAGCGCACGCGCTCGGGCAGCACCGCGGCGAGCATGGTGGCGACGGAGCCGCCCATCGAGTGCGCCACCACGTGCGGGCGGTCGAGCGCGAGCGCGTCGAGCAGCCCCGCCACGTCGGCCAGGTAGTCGGGGAAGTGGTAGTAGCTCCCCGCGGGGGCGCGGTCGCTGTCGCCGTGGCCGCGAAAGTCGGGCGCGATCACCCGGTGCCCCGCGGCGCCGAGGCGCGCGATCACCTCGGCGAAGCTCTGCGCGAGGTCGAGGTAGCCGTGGAGGAGAAGCACCGGCGCGCGCGCGCCGCCGGGGTGCTCCACCACGTGGTGCGTGAGGCCGTTGGCGGCCACGAAGCGCTCGCGCATCATGGCGTGAGCGGCGCCGTCGCGCGCAGGGGAGAGAGGGCGCCGATGGCGCGCCGCGTGTGGCCGCGCACGACGAGGTCGCGCACGATCTCGGCGGTCACCGGGGCGAGGAGGATGCCGCTGCGGTGGTGCCCCGTCGCGATCACCAGGCCCTCGATGTCGCGCGGGCCCACGAGGGCGACGCGGTCGTCGGTGTAGGGGCGAAAGTTCGACCAGGTGCGCGCGATGGCCGCCTCGCCGAGCGAGGGGACCGTGCGCGTCGCGGCGCTGAGCACCTTCGCGATGCCGTCGGCCGTGACGCCGCGGCGGTAGCCCACAAACTCGAGCGTGCTGCCCGCGATCACGCGCCCGTCGGCGCGCGGCACGAGGTAGCCCCCGTGGGCGAAGACCACCCCGCGGAGGGGCGACGGGCACGTGGTCAGCTCGACGATCTGACCGCGCGCCGGGCGCACGCTCGCGGGGTCGCCGAGCGCGCCGTCGACGAGGCCGCTCCACGCGCCCGCAGCAATCACCACGGCGTCGCCCTCGAGGAGGCCCTCGTCGGTCTCGACGCCGCGCGCGCGGCCGCCGCGCACCGTCACGCGGCGCGCCGTGACGCCGCTGCGAAACTGCACGCCCGCGCGCGCCGCGGCCTGCACAATGCCCGTGACGAGGCGCGCCGGGTCGACCGCCGCGTCGTCGGGAAACCACAGCCCGCGCACGAAGCCCGCGGCGAGGCCCGGCTCGCGCTGACGCAACCCCCGCGCGTCGAGCACCTCGACGGGGAGCGCGCGCTCGCGCTGCCAGGCGTTCTTGGCGATGAGGGCGTCGGCCTCGGCCTCGGTGCGCGCGGCCTCGAGCACGCCGCGGCGTTCGAAGCCCGCGTCGACGCCGATGCGCCCGCGCAGCTCGTCGGCCAGCTCGGCGTGCAGCGCGCGGCTGTCGAAGGCGAGGTCGAAGAGCGCGCCGGGCCCTGTGGCCTCAGACTGCGCGGCGAGAATGCCCGCGGCGGCGCTCGACGCCTCGGCGCCCGGCGCCCCGCGGTCGAGCACGAGCACGTCGACGCCCGCGTCGGCGAGGCGCAGCGCCGTGAGCGACCCGATGATTCCGCCGCCGACGATGACGACCCTGGTGGTGCGGCCTGTCACGTTTCCTCCGTTGAAATCACGATCGCGGCGGACCATACCTCGCGCCCCCGCGACAACCAACGATCAACCTTATGCTCCGCGCGCTCCGCGCACGCGGGTGCTTTCGGCACCCGAACACGCACTCTGAGCATCACAGTGGTTGGCGCGCGATGCGACCGCGCACCGCGCTACGGAAAGGTGCCGATGAATCCGTCCTTTGATCTTCGAGGCTCCGCCCACCGACTCATCATCGAGGCTCGATCGCGGCTGCCTACGCGCCACGGCGACTTCGACGTCGTGGTGTTTCGCTACACCGACGACCCCTCCAAAGAGCACGTCGCGGTGCTCTCGGGCGACGTGTACGACGCCGACGACGTGCCCGTTCGCCTCCACTCCGAGTGCCTCACGAGCGAGGTGCTGGGCTCGCTCAAGTGCGACTGCAACGAGCAGCTCGAGCACGCGCTCCGCTTCATCGCCGACGAGGGCTGCGGCGTGGTGCTCTACCTCCGCCAGGAGGGCCGCGGCATCGGCCTCGCCAACAAGATCCGCGCGTACGCGCTGCAGTCTCGCGGGGTCGACACCGTCGACGCCAACCGCCAGCTCGGGCTGCCCGACGACACGCGCAGCTACGAGGGCGCGGCGGCCATGCTCGAGCACCTCGGCGTGCGCTCCATTCGCCTGCTCACCAACAACCCCGAGAAGGTGGCCGCGATGCGCGCCCACGGCGTCGAGGTGCGCGAGCAGGTGCCGGTGCTCATTCGCCCCAACCCCCACTCGCGCGGCTACCTCGAGGCCAAGCGCGTCCGCATGAACCACTCGCTCCCCCGCTGGATCGACGGCTTCGACGCCGAGTAGGCCGTCGCCCCTCCGCGTTCACTCGACGACTGAACGGGTTCAGTCGTCGGGTGAACGGTGCCGCGGTGCGCGGGTCAGCGTCCCATGCGCACGAGGGTGCCCGGGCGCGCGTCGGTCATCGTGTCGTTCTCGACGATCACCTGGCCCGCGACCACGGTGGCCACGTAGCCCGTCGCGTCTTGCGTGAGGCGCTTACCGCCCGCGGGGAGGTCTTGCACCATGTGAGGGCGGTGCAGCGCGAGCTTCGCGTGATCGATCACGTTGAGGTCGGCGCGCAGCCCCACGGCGACGGTGCCGCGGTCGCGCAGCCCGATGTACGCCGCGGTGTCGTGCGCGAGCTTCTTCACGAGCGCCTCGACGGGGATGCGCCCCTCGGCGCGGTCGCGCCCCCAGTGCATGAGCGTGAAGGTGGCGTAGCTCGCGTCGCAGACGGTGCCCACGTGCGCGCCGCCGTCGCTCAAGCCCACGAGCGAGAGCGGGTGCGAGAGCATCGTGCGCACGTTGTCGAGCGAGAACAGGGTGTAGTTGTAGAGCGGAAAGTACAGCAGCTCGCGGCCGTCTTGCCCGAGCAGGGCGTCGTACACGACGTCGAGCGCAGGGCGTCCCGTGGCCTGCGCCTCGGCGTAGAGCGACTGCTCGACGCGGGGCTCGTACTCGGGCCGCGCGCCCAGGCGAAAGAGCCGCAGGGCCACCATCTCGATGCGCGCCAGGAGCATGTCGGCGAGGGGCGGGATGTTGCTCCCGTCGCCGGCCACCTTCTCGCTCTTCTCGCTGAGGAGCTGGGCCTTGAAGGCCGGGTCGCGCATGGCCGCCACGCGCTCGGCGAGGGGCAGGTGCGCGATGCGCTTGTAGCTCGGAAAGCCCATGAAGGGGTGAAACGTCGCCTCGAGGCCCAGCAGCACGCCGATGGCGCGCGGCGCCGACTGCACGCGCATCGGGACGCCCCGCGCGTCGGCCCGCTCGACGCGCGCGAGGATGCGCTCCCACTGGTCGGGCTCCATGTCGCGCTGCATGAGCGAGATCGAGAGCGGGTGCTTCGACGACGCCTCGGCCATGCGCTCGAGCACGTCGAACTCGGCGTCGAAGCGCTCCGGGCCCGCGGCCATGTCGAAGTCGCTCACGGCTTGCAGCACCCCGTGCGAGAGGCCCTCGAACGCCCGCGCGATGCCCGCGAGCTCGCGCGCGTCGGTCTCCGCCGAGGGGTCTGGTCGCCGTTGGGCGAGCGGTGGTTGTCGGTGCGCCCCGTGGAGAAGCCCGCGGCGCCCGCGAGGAGGGCCTCGCGCACGAGGGCGCGCATCTGCGCGATGTCGTCGTCGGTGGCCACCGAGCCCGCCACGGCGCGCTCGCCCATCACGAACACGCGCAGCGCGTCGTGCGGAACCTGCGCCAGCACGTCGATGGCGCGCGGCGTGGCCGCGATGCTGTCCATGTACTGAGGAAACGACTCCCACTGCCACCGGATGCCCTCGGCGAGGGCGGCGCCGGGGATGTCTTCCACGCCCTCCATCAGCGCGATGAGCCGCGCGCGGTCGCGCTCGCGCACCGGGGCGAAGCCGACGCCGCAGTTGCCGATCACGCAGGTGGTGACGCCGTGCATCGCCGAGGGCGCCAGCGTCGGGTCCCACGACACCTGGCCGTCGTAGTGGCAGTGAACGTCGACGAAGCCCGGCGTCACGAGGGAGCCCGTCGCGTCGAGGGTGCGCGCCGCGTCGCCGGGGCAGTCGCCCACCGCCACGATGACGCCGTCGCGCACGGCCACGTCGGCGCGCCGCGGCGCCGCGCCGGTGCCGTCGACCAGCGTGCCGCCCGTAATCTTGAGGTCGTAGTCCATGGTGGGCGCAACGCTATCAACATCGCTCGCGCCCGCGCGACACGAAACCGGGCGCGCGCTCGCGCACGCATCGCGCGTCCAGCGTTGACAGTGTGGTGCGCGCTGGCCGACCATGCGCCCGAAACGCGCGCGAAGAGGTTGATCAGCGATGTCCGCGGCCGACGCCCCCGAACCGAACCGGTCTGCGCCTGCGGCCGAGGCCGAAGACCTGCTCGAGGGCATCGCCCGCGGCGAGCGCGAGGCCGTCATGGCCCTCTACGACCGCTTCGCGCCCACGCTCATGGCCGTGGCCCTGCGCGTCACCGCGTCGCGCTCCGAGGCCGAAGACGTGCTGCAAGACGTGTTCGCCCGCGTGTGGCGCGAGGCCGCCACCTTCGACCGCGCGCGGGGCACCGCGGCCGCGTGGCTCGTCACGCTCACGCGCAACCGCGCCATCGACGCCGTGCGCGCCCGCACGCGCCGCCGCGGCCACGAGGGCGACCCCGCCCGCGACGAGCCCGTCGCCGTCGACGCGCCCGCCACGCCCGAGTCCTCGGCGCTCGACGCCGAGCGCGCCTTCGCCGTGCG
>CAISKJ010000998.1 GCA_903885885.1 uncultured delta proteobacterium | reverse complement strand
GCCGTTGCAGGCGCTGCGCGGCTGCGGTAGTCGCACGGGCGATGACACCGCCTGTTGTGACCGTGCGCCTCCGCAAAGCCCTCGATCGCGTGATCGCGCAGGGGCACCCCTGGCTCTACGCCGACGCGCTCGATCGCTTTACGGCGCCCGCGGGCGCCGTGGCCACCGTCACCGACGACCGCGGGCGCTTCGTGGGCCGCGGCATCGTCGACGGCGGCGCGTCGCTCGCGGTGCGCCTCTTCACCACGCGCGACGAGCCCGTGAACGCCGCCCTCTTCGAAGCGCGCGTGAAGCGGGCGGTGGAGCTGCGGCAGCGCGTGACGCCGCCCGACACCGACGCGTGGCGCTTGCTCCACGGCGAGGGCGACCGGCTGCCGGGCTTCGTGTGCGATGTGTACGGCGCGTGGGCGATGCTCGCGCTCGACGGCGCGGGCGCCGAGGCGTGGCGCGACGTGATGGTCGACGTGCTGCGCGCGGCGCTCCCGGCGCTGGGCGTCACGTCGCTGCTGGTGAAGAGCGGCCGCGGCGAGAAGCGCCACGTCGAGCTCGCCTATGGGAGCCTGCCCGAGGGGGTGATCACCGTGCGCGAGTACGGCATGGCGATGCGCGCCGACCTCGTGAAGGGGCAGAAGACGGGGCTCTTTCTCGATCAGCGCGAGTCGCGGCGGCGCGTGCGCGCGATGACGAAGGGCCTGCGCGTGCTCAACCTCTATGGGTACACGGGGGGCTTCTCGGTGGCCGCGGGCCTCGGCGGGGCGAAGGCCGTCACCACCGTCGACGTGGCGCCCGCGGCGCTCGACCTCGCGCGCGAC
This sequence comes from uncultured delta proteobacterium, assembly GCA_903885885.1. Taxonomy (GTDB): domain Bacteria; phylum Myxococcota_A; class Polyangia; order Polyangiales; genus CAISKJ01. The sequence goes on along the minus strand of CAISKJ010000998.1, from coordinate 4,264 downwards.
AGCTGGGGTGCGAACGGCCTCGACGTGACCCAGCACGCCACGAAGGTGATGGACGTGCCCGAGTTTCTCGCCGCCGAGGCGCGCAACGGGGCGCGCTACGACTTCATCATCGCCGACCCGCCGAGCTTCGCGCCGCGCGAAGACGCGCTCGAGGCGGCGCTCAAGAGCTACCGCGCGCTGCACACGGGCTGCTTCGCGCTGCTGGCGCCGGGCGGGTGGTACCTCGCGGGGTCGTGCTCGAGCCACGTCGACCGCGAGGCCTTCATCGACACCTTGCGCGAGTCGGCGCTGCGCGCGAAGCGCGTGCTCCAGGTGATCGACCGCTGGGGCGCGCCGAGCGATCACCCGACGCTCGCGGCGTTTCCCGAGGGCGAGTACCTGAAGAACATCCTGGTGCGCATCGCGGAGTGAGCGCGTCGGGTGGCGGCCCGCCACCCCGCCGCCACCGGTCGCCACCCCCGATCCGCCACCCCTTGCACGGGGCATCCCTCGCGTCTCGCGGTGTTTTCGCCCGTGGCACGGGGCGCGCACTCCCATCGGCCATGACGCCGCACGCCGCCGCCCCGGACGACGCCGAGGCCCACACCGTCGACCTCACGCTCCGTCACGTGACGCATCGCTTTCCCGACGACCTCGCGCGGGCCCTGCTGCCTTCGGCCGCGCGGCTGACGGCCGCCGCGTGGGCCGACACGCAGGTGACCGCCCGCGACCGTCGCCTCGACAAGAGCCTCTACGTGGTGGCCGACGGCACCCCCCGCATCGAGCACGTCGAGTGGCAGCTTCGCTGGAGCCGCACGCTCCTCGATCGCATGTACGAGTACCACGCGCTCACGACGCTGGGTCTCCGCGAGGGCGCGCGCCGAGGGGAGCACACGCCGCGGGTGCGCAGCACGGTGGTGCTCCTCACGGGGCGCCGTCAGGCCGCGTGGCCGGTCTACAAGCGCTTTCGCACCACGCCGGAGGACGAGCCCTTCTCGGGGTTGCGGGTGCGCGTGGAGGCCGTCTACCAGCGCACGCTGGCGGAGCTCGCGGCGCGGCGGTCGCCCTTGTGGATGATCTTCGCCCCGCTCGCGCGCGACGCGACCTCCGCGGCGATGCCCGCGGTGGTGAGCGACCTGCGGCGGCGCGTTGCGCGCGCGCGCTTCGAGGAGCTCGCCGTCGCGATGACGGTGCTGGCCAACGCCGACGGGCTGGAGCGTGGACTGCGCGCGGCCATCACTGCACACTTGCCCGAGGAGGTCATCATGCAGAGCTGGGTGTACGAGAAGGGCATCGAGAAGGGCATCGAGAAGGGCATCGAGAGGGGCATCGCGACCACGCTGGCGCGGCAGTTCGAGCGTCGCCTCCGCCGCGAGCTCAGCGCCGCCGAGCGCGCGACCGTCGAGGCCCGGCTCGCCGTTCTCGGCCCCGATCGCCTCGGCGACCTCGTGCTCGACCTCGCGCCCGACGCCCTCGCGCGCTGGCTCGCCGACCCCGGCGCCCGCTGACACGCCCTGGACACCGTGCGCGGCCTTGACGATTTCGCTCCCGCGACGCGCGCCCCTCGCGCACGCTCGCGGCGAGAAAGAGAGGCCCCCATCGCATGGCGAATACGCGCACCCCGAAGCCCGCGCCCTCGAAGCGCGACCTCATCACCGAGACGCGCGACGCGGCGCTCGCGAAGCGTCGGCGCCGCCTCACCGCGCTGGTGGCCACCGTGCGGCAGCGCATGGTCGACATCGTGGCCGACTTCTGGGACATCGGCGTGGCGCTCGGCGAGATCGTCGATGACAAGCTCTACCTCGCCGACGGCTTCAAGAACTTCGGCGCGTTCTTGAAGGCCCACGCGCTGCCGTCGCGCGCGCAGGCGGCGAAGCTCATCGCGGTGGCGCGCTCGATGCCGAGGGCGAAGGCCCTCGCGCTCGGCCCCGAGAAGACCCACGCGCTCCTCGCCTTCACGCGCGCCACGCCCGAAGAAGACACCCCCGAGGGGCTCCTCGACGCGGGCAAGCGCTTCGGCGGCAAGCCCATCGCCGAGGCGTCGGTGCGCGCCATTCAACAGAGCGCCCGGCACGCGCGCGCGAAGGCCGCCGCCGCGAAGCCGCAGACCGCTGCCCAGCGTGCCCGGGAGCGCGCCGCAGCCTCACTGCGTAGCGCGGTGACGAAGGCGCTCAAGGCGGCGGGCCTCGCGGGCGCGACCGTGACCGTGACGGGCAAGGTCGTGCGCGCCGAGTGGCCCCGCGCGACCGCCGAGAAGCGCGTCGCGCGCTGAGCGCCCGTGTCTAGACGTCTAGACACGCGCGTCTCGACGTCTGGACACGGCGGCCGCCCATTGCGTCCCCTCCGCGGGATCGTGTACCCCCTCTCGCCGTGACCCCTCTCACATCCATGGCGCTGCGCTTCGACGGCGCCCGGCTCGCGATCCTCGATCAGCGCCTCCTGCCCGACGAGGAGCGCTGGCTCGACGCGAACGACCCCGCGCGCATGGCCGAGCACATTCGCTGCCTCGCGGTGCGCGGCGCTCCGCTCATCGGCGTGGCCGCGGCGCTCGCCCTCGGGCTCTACGCGCAGACCGCCGTCACCGACGACCAGTGGCGCGCGGCGGCGGCGCACCTGCGCGCGGCGCGCCCCACGGCCGTCAACCTCATGAACGCCGTCGACCGCGTGCTCGCGGCCTTCGTGCGCGGCGGTCGGACGGAGGTCACCCGCGAGGCCTTCGCGCTCTTTCACGAAGACGTTCTCTTGTGCGAGCAGATGGCCGAGCGCGGCGCGGCCCTCATCGACGACGGCGACGGCGTGCTCACGCACTGCAACGCCGGCGGCCTCGCCACCGTGGGAGTCGGCACCGCGCTCGGGGTGATCGTGCGCGCGTGGCAGCAGGGAAAGCGCATCCACGTGTTCGCCGACGAGACGCGGCCGCTCCTGCAGGGCGCGCGGCTCACGGTGTGGGAGCTCGCGCGGGCGGGCGTTCCGCACACGCTCATCACCGACTCGATGGCCTCCATCGTGATGCGCGAGGGCCGGGTGAAGAAGGTCTTTGTGGGCGCCGACCGCGTGGCCCGCAACGGCGATTTCGCCAACAAGGTGGGCACCTACGGCCTCGCCGTGACGGCGCGCTTCCACGACGTGCGCTTCTACCCCGTGGCGCCCTTCACCACCGTCGACGTGGCCGCGAAGAGCGGGCGCGACATCCCCATCGAGGAGCGCAGCGCCGACGAGGTGCGCGGCGTGGCGGGCTCCTTCGGCGCCGTGCGCTGGAGCCCGCGCGCGGTGGGCGTGTTCAACCCCGCGTTCGATGTCACCCCGGCCTCGCTCGTGACGGCCCTCGTGCTCGACCGCGCGGTGCTCTCGCGCGACGACCTGGCCGGCGGCGCGCTCGACCGTCTGTGCGAGGGGTGACGTACCCCGCCGAGCGATGGTAGACCGCGCGGCGATGAAGCCCTGGAGGTTGACCGTCGGTCTCGTGCTCACGTGCGCGGCCGCGCTCGCCCAGCCCCTGCGCCCGCCGCCTTCGGAGACGCCGGGGCGGCCGCCGGGCACCCCCGTGCCGACGGAGAGCTCCGACGACGACGGGCCCGCCGTGAGCGACGACGCCGGCGTGTGGAACCTCGTGCCCCTCGTCGACGCCTCGACGGTGATCGTGCGCGGGCGCAACCTGCAGATCACCGCGGGCGAGGTGGTGGCGCGCCTCCACGACGCCTCGGGCGCGCTCGAAGAGGCCTACGCCACGCACCCCGAGCTGGTGCAAGAGCTCGTCGACCGCATGGTGGCCGACCGCCTCCTCGCCGACGAGGCCCGGCGCCGCGGCCTCGAGGCCGACCCCCTCGTGCGCGCGGCCATCGAGCGCGCCCTCGTGTCGCGGCTGCGCGCGCTGGTGATCAACCCCGCGGCGGAGCTCGTGCGCCCCACCGACGACGAGGTGCGCGCCTGGTACGACGCCCACGCCGAGCGCTTTCACGTGCCCGACCGGCGCCGCGCGCGGCTGATCTTTCTCATCAACCGCCACGACGCGCAGGAGGTGCTGCGCCTCGCGCTCCTCAAGCGCCGCGGCCGCCTGGTGAACGAGTTTCGGCACCTCGCGGCGGAGCACAACGACGACCCGCACCTGCGCTCCATGGCGGGCGAGGTGCGCGACATCACCCCGACGCCGGTGCCCGGCGGCGTCGAGCTCGACCCCGCGGTGCGCGCCGCCGTGTTCGAAATCTCGCACGATGGAGACACCCTTTCGCGCCTCGTCGAGGGGCACCTCCACGACGTCGCGGGCTTCTTCGTCATCAACCTCGTG
>CAISKJ010000997.1 GCA_903885885.1 uncultured delta proteobacterium | reverse complement strand
CGCGAGCAGATCGACCGGTACTACCTCGGCGCGGCGGCGGTCTCGTCGCTCGGCGTGGTGGCCCTGTCGCGCTCGGTGAGCGCGTGGGTGTCCGATCAGGTGCGCGGCATCGAGCGGTGGCGCCACGGCGCGACGGCGATGTTCCTCGTGCTCGAGCTCGCCTGCGCGGCCTTCGGGGCCTTCTTCACGTGGCGCTTCTTCCCGCACTATTTCGTGCAGGTGTTTCCCGTCGCGGCGGTCGTCGCGGGCCTCGTCGCGTCGTCGTTCGCGTACGACCCCACGCACGCCCGAGACCGCGCCCCCGTCGCCGGCGCCGCCACGCTCGTGCTCGGCGCGGCGGTGCTCCTCGCCATCGCGAGCTCGGCGCTCTCGCGGCGCGTCCACGTGCTGCGCGAGACCGACCGCTGGTATCAAGACCCGCACGCCGACCCCATCGTGCGCTACGTGGTCGAGCGCTCGAACCCCGGCGAGACCATCTTCGTGTGGGGCTTCCGCGCCGAGACGTACGTGTCGGCCGCGCGGCTCCCGGCGTCGCGGTACGTGTACACCGTGTACCCCTCGGGCGTCGTGCCGTGGTTCCAGTCGACGCGCGACGAAGAGGAGCGACGCGTGGTGCCCAACAGCCGCAACGAGCTCCTCGCCGACCTCGAGCGCGCCAGGCCTACCCTCGTGATCGACGCGGGCCGCTCGATGAACGGGCGCTACATGTACAACTACCCGCAGATGCGCACGTACCTCGACCGCAACTACTGCTTCATGCGCTACGTCGACGGCGAGCCCGTGTACCGCCGCAGGCTCAACGGCGAGTGCCCCCCGGCCGACTACTGAGCAGTGACGTATTCTGACACTCTACCGCGGGCCGCGCGGCGGGGGTTTGACGTTCCGTGGGGCGCGCGTTGACGCTGCGCGGGAGCGGTGCCAGTGTGCCGCCCCGCGCGATGAACCAGCACGATTTCGAAACGGCCCTCATGCGCATGTGGACGACGACGCGCATCCCGCTCACGCGCGTTCACATGCAGGTGTACACGAACGCGCCGCGCGACCGCATCGAGAAGTGGGTCAACGAGCTCGCGGCGGCGGGCATCGTCGAGCTCGACTCCGACGACGAGGGCGAGGCGCTGTGGCGCGTGCGCGGCGCGGCCCGCTCGACGAGCGGCCCCCGCACCATCGACGAGCTCGAGCGCCTCGGGCGCCTCACGCGCGAGGTCGACGGCGAAGCCGCGCGCTCAGCGGCGCCCCGCGCCTCGGCGAGGCCCATTCACCTCGCGTCGCGCCTCGCCGACGCGCCGAGCGTGCACGACGAGAAGTCGCTCCTCGCGTCGGGGGCGCTGTCGTTCGTGTTCGGCCCCATCGGATGGCTCTACGCGGCCCCGCTCAAAGACGCCGTGCCCGCCATTGTGGCCGTCGCGCTGGTGTCGTCGCTCCTGCCGATGACGCTGGCCGCGTCGATCCTCGGCGTGGTGGCGCCGGTGTCGGCCGTCGCGGGCGTTCTCTACGCGTACCGCTACAACAAGACCGGCCGCCGCGCCTCGCTCCTCGAGCTCGTCGCCGAGACGCGCGCGAAGCTCCCGCCCGGTCGCTGACTACGGCCGCCCGGCCCCGGGGCCCATCACCGTGAGCAGGTGCTCGAGGCCCGCGCCGCGGAGCTGCTTCTCGACGTCGGCCACGCCCGCGCTGCGGGTGCGTTGCGCCGCCAGCGCGCGCACGCTCCACCGCGCGGCCGCGAACTCGCTCACGAGGTAGGCCCGGCGCGTCTGCGCGTCGGAGAGGCGCAGGTACGACAGCCAGGCGAGCGCGTGGTCGTTGCGGTGCACCACCTCGCCGAGCGCGTTGCCCTGCCCGAGCGCGAGCGAGGTCGAGAAGCGTCGCAGGGTGAACTGCTGCGTCTTCGTCGAGGCGCGCACCGTGAGGGGCGACGGCGCGATGCCGTCGCGCAGGGCGGCCGCCGCGACGGGCCACGGGGCGCGCGAGCGCGCGAGGGCGAGGCGCAGGTCGGCGAAGGTGCGAATCGCCGCGCCCGGGAGCGTGAGGGTGAAGGGCCGCGCGACCGCGTCGTGCTGCGTGAGGTAGTACTGCAGCGCGCCGCCCAGGAGGTCGCCGACGAGCGCGCGGTGCAGCGCGGCGTACACCGCGGGCGACGGGGCCACGTAGGCGGCCAGCAGCGTGTCGGCGG
>CAISKJ010000996.1 GCA_903885885.1 uncultured delta proteobacterium | reverse complement strand
TCGCCGACACGGGCAACCACTGCGTGCGCGTGATCGACCTCGAAGAGTCCATGGTGACGCGCGTCGCGGGCACCGGCCTGCGCGGCGCGCTCGACCTGCGCGAGCCCGCCCCCGCGCGCACGGTGGCCCTGCGCACACCGTGGGGCGTCGCGGTCGACGACGCGCAGGTCATCGTCTCGATGGCGAGCGCGCGCCAGCTCTGGGCCTACGACCTCGAAGAGGGAACGCTCTCGCCCTGGTCGGGCAGCGGCCGCGAGGCGCTGCTCGACGGCTCAAACGCGGGGGCGGCCTACGCGCAGCCCGCGGGCCTCGCGCGGCGCAACGGCACGCTCTACGTGGCCGACGGCGGCGCCAGCGCGGTGCGCGCGGTCGAGCTGAGCTCGGGCTCGGTGGTGACGCTCACGGGCGCCGGGCTCACCGACGTCGGCGACGCCGACGGCCCCATCGGGAGTGCGCGCATGCAGCGCCCGCTCGCGGTGACGGCGGCGAGCGACGGCGCGGTGCTCGTGGCCGACACGTACAACGACGCGATCCGTCGCATCGACCTGGAGCGGCACGTGGTGACCACGCTCTACCGCGGCGATGGCGAGCACGCGCTGCGCGAGCCCGCGGCCCTCGCAACGCGCGACGACGGCGCCGCGCTCGTGTGCGACACGGGGCACCACCGCATCGTCGAGCTCGACGCGCACGGCCGCTGGGTGCGCGCGCTGGTGATCTCGGGCGCTCCTTCGGTGAACTCGGCGCGCGACGACGACGACGACGACGCGTAGCGGGGCGGAATACACGTCATGTATTCAGACAAACATGACGTGTATTCGTGTGCGCCGTCTGTTGCCACGGCGCGCGCGGGCTCCATGCTGCGAGCATGAAGACGCTGCACAGCATCCCCGGTGCCCGAGCAGCCCGAAGGCTGAACCGTCAGGCGAAGACGCTGAGCAGGTGCTTCTCGGCGTCGCGCGCGGCCTTGAGCACCGCGAGGTTGGCCTCGTAGCCACGGAGCGCGATGTGCTGATCGACGAGGTCGGTGGTGAGGTCGCTGCTCGACGGGGCTTCTTCGCCAGGTTCGACCGGCGGAATGGCGCTCGACCACGTGACGATCGCCGCGGCCCCGCCGTTGGGCAGGTTCTGCGACGTGACGCGCCCCGCGCGATAGCCGGGGGTGTTCTGGTTGGCCACGTTGCCAGCCGACACGTTGAGCCGCGTCTGTTCGACGTCGAGCCCGCTCACCGCCGTGCGCGCAATCGAGTTGAAGCTCATCGCCGTGATTCTTAACACACCCGTCGCGATGTCGAGAACACCCTCTGCCCGCCCCGGAAGCGTCGGGTGTATCGTGGCGCCGTGCGGTGGATCTCGCGCGTCGCTCGCGTGCCCGTGCCCGTCGACGCGAGCATGGAGGGCTGGCGCGTTCGCAACGGGTGCAGCGCGGCCTTCACCGACACGCCCCTCGACGACGCGCAGGCCGACGACACCCGCGCGACCCGCCGCACGCGGACGGGCTGCGCCGCGGCGCTGGAGCGCATTCGCGTCGAGGGCGGCAGCCACACCTGGCCCGGCGGCAACCAGTACCTCGAAGCGTCCGATGTGGGCCGCGTTGCGAGAGACTTTCGCGCGAGCGACGAGGTCGTGAGGTTCTTCGATGCGCACCCGCGTCCCTGAGCGCGCGATGCTCTGGGCGCTGACGGCGGGCGCCCTCGGGTGCCCCTCGAGGCGTGCCTCGTGGCCGAGCTCAACGGATACAACGTGCTTGTGGGCGATGTTCCGCTCCGCGGCGGGGTGCTCACGGGTGGCCTCGGCGTGCGCTTCGGGTTCTGACCGCGACGGGTCGACGCGGCCGCGTCAGTGCTGCTATCCCTGCGCGCCATGTCACTGAAGCGCGTCGCCAGCGAGAACCTCGAGCTATGCGAGCGCGGGTCGTACGTCGCCCCCTCCGGCCGCGTCGTCGACCTGCGCGCCGCGGTCGACCACGCCGTGTCGGGCACGGTGCTCTACGAGCCCGGCGAGCTCGACCTCTTCTACGTGCCCGAGGGGCCGCCGCCCCGCATCGAGCTCACCGACGAGAGCACCGGCGAGGCCGCGCGCAGGCTCGTTGTCACCGAGGGGGAGCGCGAGGTCGCGGCGCTCAACTTCGCGTCGGCGCGCAACCCCGGCGGAGGCTTTCTCACCGGCGCCAAATCGCAGGAAGAAGACCTCGCCCGCGCCTCGGCCCTCTACCCCTGCCTCATCACGCAGTGGCCCTACTACGAGGCCAACCGCGCCGCGACGTCGTTCACCTACACCGACCACCTCATCTACTCGCCGCGCGTGCCCTTCTTTCGCGACGAGCGCTGGCAGCTCGTCGACGAGCCCTGGCCCGTCTCGATCGTCACGGCGCCCGCGCCCAACGCGGGCGAGGCCCACCGCCACGGCGAGAGCGAGCGCCGCGTGGCCGACGCGCTCGATCGTCGCGCAGGAATGGTGCTGCGCGCGATGGCCTCGCAAGGGCACCGCACGGTGATCCTCGGGGCGTGGGGGTGCGGCGTGTTCCGCAACGATCCGCGAGCGGTGGCCGAAGCCTTCGCGCGGTGGCTCCGCGGCCCCCTCGGCGCAGCCTTCGAGCGCGTGGTGTTCGCTGTGTATGAGCGCGGCGCCGACGGCCCCAATCGCCGCGCGTTCGCGTCGGTGTTCGGCGACGGGTAGCGCGCCCCCTCTGCAGGGATTTCTGCGCCGCGCGCGCCCTTGTGTAGTCTCCGCCGGCACATGCCGAACGAGACTCGCGTCGTGCTCCTCGGGCCCACTCCGCGCACCGTCATCGCCGATGGGAAGCCCCTCACCGTGCCCCCGGACTGGAGCCTCCTGCCGCCCGGCGACGCCGGGCTCACGCGCCGCGTGAAGGCCGACGGCCCCTCGTGGACGGTCGAGGAGAAGGTCGGTCGGCGGATGTTCTCGCGCGGCGTGTGGGCGCCCGCCGAGCGCATCGAGCGGCACCGGGCCGCGCTCGAGGCCGAGCGCGCCGACCCCGCGTACACGAAGAAGCTCACCGCCGGCCGCGCCCTCCGCGAGAAGAAGCAGGAGGCGTACGTCGAAGATTTTCACGGCGCCGTGCTCGCGTACCTGCGCTTCGACGCGCGCCACGGCGACCTCGCGCGGCGCCTCGCCGACGCCGTGACGAAGCACGCCACCCCGGTCGGGAGCGGCACCGTGGCCCGCACCGAGCGCATCCCCGTGGCCGAGCGGGCCGAGGCCGCCGTGATCGCGTGGATGCGCCACCAGACCACCGCCTACGACGACATGGCCATCGCGCGCATCAAGGGCGAGCGGCGCCGCGTGCGTCGCATGCTGGCCGAGCGCTCGAAGCAGCTCCTCGATGTGTACCGACGGGCGGGGAGCCCGGTGCCCCCGGTTTGTCCGCTGCGAAACGCCCTCACGCGACAGGCGGCGTAAGGGGATCGCTCAAGTTGCGGCGCGGACGTACCGTTCCTCTCGTCGTGCATCGCGCACCCCCGCGCAACGCACCAACGGACCGAGATGGAACAGGTCGAGAACGCGCCCGACACCCTCGAGGGCCTCGCGAGCCTCCGCTCGCGGGAGGAGGCGCGCTCTGCGCGGTACTTCAGCGCGCTGCGTGTGGCCCTCACGGTCTGCACCGCTCTCTCGTTCGCGGTCTTCGGTCGCCTGCAGTGCGTCGCGCGCCTGCAGAACGCGGGTGCGCTCTTCGCGGCCTACGGACTCGCCGCGTTCGGCCTCTACCGCGCGAGCTGCCACAGCGCGCGGTGGGCCCACGCGACGGGCCTCGCGCTGCCCCTGCTCGACGTGCCGCTCACCGCGGCGCTCGTGTTCGTGCTGTACGAGACCCCGCAGGGGGCGCCCGCGCTCATCTAATTCAACGCGGCGTTCCTCGTGCTGCTCATCGTGGCGTCGTCGCTGTGGCTCAGGCCGCGCCTCGTGCTCGCGACCACCCTCGCGGCCGTCGTGGCCGAGGTGGCCATTCAGCAGTCTCACCACGCCGCGGGGTAGGTGCTCGCCAGCACGCTCATGCTCTTCGGCACGGCGGGGGCGCTGAGCGCCTTCGTGGTGCATCGCAACCGCGCGCTGGCCTCCGCGACGGTGCTGCACCTCCGACGCCGTCACGAGGCCGAGCAGGTGCTTCGCGCCGCCCGCGACGCCGCCGAAGAAGCGGTCAAAGCCAAGAGTCAGTTTCTCGCGAACATGAGCCACGAGATTCGCACGCCCATGAACGGCGTCGTGGGCATGACCTCGCTGCTCCTCGAGACCCCCCTCACGGGCGAGCAGCGTGAGCTCGCCACCGTGGCTCGCTCGTCGGCCACCGCGCTCCTGGGCATTCTCGACAGCATTCTCGATTTTACGCGGGCCGGTTCGCGCGTCGACGCCGTTGTGTGCGAACCCTTCGACCCGCGGGCGCTCTTCGCCGAGTGCGCGTCACTCCTCGCGCCCGAGGTTGCGCGCAAGGGCCTCACGCTCACCGTCGCGGTCGACGCGAGCCTGCCGAAGCGCACGTGCGGTGCTGCGGGCCGCCTGCGCCAGGTGCTGCTCAACGTCCTGGGCAACGCGGTGAAGTTCACCCACGAGGGTGCCATCACGCTGCGCGCCTCCATGCGCGAAGACGGCCTGCTCCGTGTCGAGGTCGAGGACACCGGCATCGGCATCGCGCTCGAGGCCCGCGCGCGCCTCTTCAACGCCTTTGCGCAGGCCGACGGCTCGATGACCCGACGCTACGGCGGCGCCGGCCTCGGCCTCGCCATTGCGCGCACGCTGGTCGAGAGCATGGGCGGCGCCATCGACTACACGAGCAACGATGCGGGCGGCACCACGTTCTGGTTTACAGCCCGCTTCGAGCGCATGGCCGACGAGCCCGTCGAGCCCCCTCCGCCCTGCGCAGGCGCCGGGGCCCGGCGAGGCCCCGCGGCTCAAGGGCCGCGTGCTCGTGGTGGAAGACAACCTCGTCAACCAGATGGTGGCCGCGCAGATGCTCGGGCGCCTGGGGCTCGAGGTCGACGTCGCCAACAACGGCGTCGAGGCCCTCGCCGCGATGACCCGCGCCTACGACGCCGTGCTCATGGACTGCCAGATGCCCGAGATGGATGGCTACGAGGCCACCGCCGAGATTCGGCGCCGCGAGGGCGAGGCCCACCACACGCCCATTATCGCCGTGACCGCCCACGCCATGCCCGGCGACCGTGAGCGCTGCCTCGAGGCGGGCATGGACGCCTTTCTCACCAAGCCCGTGCAGCCCGCCACGCTGCGCGCCGCGCTCTCGAGCTACCTCGCGCCCTGAGCACGTTCGTGCGCGCGCCCCGCACCTGGTTCTGCACGGCGTTCACGCCCGCGGCGCGAGCCTGCGAGATTGTGCCCGGTTTGCGTCTTGCTGCGGGCGGCGCGTGAACAAGACGAAATGGATCGCGCTCGCAGCGGGTCTGGCCCTGGTGTTGGCTGTCGCGCTGCTGGTGAGCCCGCGCGCCGAGTTCGTCATGGGCGGCGCGATGGTCGACGTCGGGTACCGCCTTCAAGATCACCTCGCGGCGTACGACCTCGGCGACGCCGACGCGCACCATCACATCACCCCCGACGCCGTGTGGCATGAGTTTCTGCGGCAGAATGATCTCGCCGCGGGCGTGCGGCGGGTGTTTCCCCGGTCGCGGTACCACCCTGTGGTGGCCATGGTCGCGTGCATGGACGCGCGCATCGACACCAACGAGCTCACCGGCGACACGCGGCGCTATTACTACATCATTCGCACCGCCGGCTCGATCATGAGCGAGCGCGAAGAAGAGATGCTCGAGCTCGCCGTGGCCAACGGCGTGGAGCTCATCGTGCTCACGACGCACACCGACTGCGCCGCCGAGCGCGTGGCGCGCGCCCCCGAGCAGCGCTCGCACTATCCCCACCTCGTCGAGGGCGTCGCCGAGCGCGAGCGCCGCATCGCCGAGTTTCTGGCGCGCCCCGCCATCGCCGAGCGCATCGCGCGGGGCGAGTTGCAGGTGCGACGCGCCACCATCGACACGGCCAACGAGCGCCTCGTACCTGCGCCCTAGCATCCCGCCCCTCGACGCAGCCTCCCTCGCCAGCACGAAACAAACCCCGAGGGGCGACGCCCCTGAGGGGACGGCGTGCCACCCACTGTCCCAACACAGCTCACCCCTGGCGCCCGACAGCCTTCCGATTCCTTGAGATGTCGACACTTCCTGTCACGCTGCGCGCTTACGCCCAGCGAATATGGGACACACGAACCATATCAAGACACAGCGTACCGACTCGGGTCAGACGCCGAAACTCCCGTCGATAATTTGCCGTCATACAAGCCATTTTTCGAAATAACACATTGAACGACGAAACCAATTTCGTTAGGGAGTGGCGCGAGAGGGTCGAGGCAAATATGTCCAATGACGAGCAGCCGGGAGACGGGCGGTCGGCGGCGTGGGGGGTCTCTTCCATGTTGCATCACCGGGGCGCGCTGGCCGTGTCAGGCGTGCTTCGGAGCGAGAGCGGCGTGCTGTCGTTTACGCCGACGGGCTGGCTCGACAAGCTGGTGGGCGTAGCCCGCTCCTGGTCGATCGACATCGCCGCCATCGAGCGCGTCGACGTGCGCGGCGGGCTCAACCCGCGGCTCGTGATCACGGCCGAGGGTGAGGCCTTCGTGCTCAGCGGGCGGGCGCTCCAGTCCTGTTACGAGGCCATCGTGGCTGCGCGGCGGGCGTTCGACGCGCAGTTCTCGTGGGCGCAGCGCGGCGACGACCTCCTCCTGCACTGGGCGGCGGTGCTGGGCCTCGACGAGTCGGCGATGCCCGAGGTGCGCACGGCGGCCGGCGGCGTGCTCCTCGGCGAAGGCCCGTCGACGCAGTGGGGCTGCCTCGTCGTCGCCGACGGCCTGCGGTTTCTGCCCGTCGGCGAGCCTCGCCTCACCGACGCCGCGTGGCACGTCGCCCCGGCGGCGGCGGGCGCCCCGCTCTCCGACGAGACCGATTCGCTCACCCTTCCCAGCGGCGCTCGCTTCGTGCCGACGCTCGGCGAGGTCGAGGTGCGGCGCCTGCGCGCGGCGTGGCGCGCCATCGTCCCCGCGACGCCGTCGAGTCCTCCGCGCTCCCCGAGCCTCTTGGCGCAGAACCGCCGCCACACCTTTCGCGCGCGGCCGCCGGTGCTGCCGCCCGTCGAGCTGCAGGTGATCCCCGAAGCGACCGCCAACGACCTCACCGCGGCGGTGGCGACCGTCGCCGCCGAGCCCCGCCCCGAGGTGTCTTTCGTGAATCCCCTCCCCACGGGCTTCGACGCGCCCGCGATGAACGAGGGGGCCCCGGCCCTCGCCGAGGCGCCGCCGCTCCCGTGTCACATCGGCGAGCTGCGCGACCTGTCGTTCGACGGCGCCTGCGTGTGCGTGTCCGAAGAGATCGCCGTCGAGCGAAGGGTGTACGTGCACCTCCCGACGCTGGTCTCCGACGCCGCGTGGCACGCGAAGGTCATCCACTGCCGCCACGTCGAGAGCGCCATTCTCGCCCACTCGTACTGGCTCGTAGGGCTACAGTTCGAAGGGCTTGTGCCCCGCGAGCGCGAGGCCGTCGAGCACCTGGTGATGGAGTTTCAGCGCTGCGCCGTGTCGCGTTAGGCGCGCTTCGCGAGGGCCAGCGCGAGGGCGTCGCCGGGGTCGCGCCCGAGGTCGAGGCGCAGCGTCGTAACGCTCACGTAGCCCGCCTCGTAGGCCGCCGTGTCGGTGCCTTCGGCGGGCGAGCCCACCACGCTCGGACCGCCGATCCAGAGGTACTGCCGCCCGCGCGGGTCGTTGCGAATCTCGACGAGGTTCTCGTACTCGCGCACGCCCAGCGAGCACGCCCGCACGCCCTTTGCGCGGCCGTCGGGGAAGTTCACGTTCACAAGCGGGGCGGCGGCCGTGGGGTTGGCCTCGCGCCACGCGAGCAGGCGCGCCACCATGGCCCGCGCGCGCACCGCGCAGGCGCCCGCGTTGCCCCGGGCGGGCATCGAGAAGGCCATGGCGGGCACACCGCGCAGGGCCCCCTCGCGCGCCGCCGCGACGGTGCCCGAATAGAACACGTCGGTGCCGAGGTTGAGCCCCATGTTGATGCCGCTCACCACCACCGACGGGGGTCGGGGCAAGAGCGTCGCGTGGTGGAGCGCAACGTAGGTGCAGTCGGCGGGGGTGCCGTCGAGCGCCCACACGCGCGGCGCGTGCTCGCGCAGGCGCAGCGGCCGCGAGAGGGTGAGCGCGTGGCTCATGCCCGACTGCTCGATCTCGGGGGCGACCACCCAGACCTCGCCGAGGCGCTCGAGGGCCTTCGCGAGCGCGCGGATGCCCGGCGCCGACACGCCGTCGTCGTTGGAGATGAGAATGAGCGGGAGCTTGCGCGCGGTGCGTCGTGCCATGGCGCGCGAAGGTGTATCGCATCCCCCGGGCGGGGCGGCAGTGGTTCTGCGGGGAGCGGTGTACTAGCCTCACGGATCCCGTGACGCGCCCTCACACGATCCCTCCGCCCCGAGAGTTCTCCGATGCGCTGGCCGGCGGCGGCGACGAGCAGCCCCCGAAGCGCTGGTTTCAAAAAGACCCGAAGAGCACCATCGCGGTGCGGCGCTTCGCGGGCCCCATGGTGTTTCGCGAGCAGCTCCAGCACCTGCGCGTGGCGCACCTCACCGACCTCCACGTCGGCCGCGTGACCCCGATGGCCGTGCAAGAGGCCGCGGTCGACATCACCAACGCGCTCGCGCCCGACCTCGTGGTCATCACGGGCGATTTCGTGTGCCACAGCCAGGCGTACCTCGACGCCCTCGAGGCCCTCATGAAGCGCTTCACCGTGCCCGTGCTCGGGGTGCTGGGCAACCACGACTACTGGTCGGGCGCCGACGAGGTGCGCCGGGCGCTGCGCCGCGGCGGCGTCGAGGTGCTCGACAACCAGAGCACCGTGCTCACCCTGCGCGGGCAGAAGCTCCAGGTGGTGGGCCTCGACGACGCGTACACGGGCCACGCCGACCGCGAGAAGGCGCTCAAGGGCCTGCGCCACGACGTGGCCACGCTGGGGCTCACGCACATCGGCGAAGAGGCCGACCGCCTGTGGCCGCGGGGCGTTCCGCGGTGTTCGCGGGGCACACGCACGCGGGGCAGATCACCCTGGCGCGGCTCCACGAGCTCGCGATCGGGCGCCTCGCGGGGCACAAGTACGTGCACGGGCTCTACGGCTCGCGCAAGGCGCCCCACGCCGAGGGCGGCGCGCTCTACGTGGGCGCGGGCATCGGCGCGGCGGTGATGCCCCTGCGCATCGGCGATCGCGGGCGCCGCGAGGTGGCGGTGTTCGAACTGGGCGCCGAGCCGGGCTCGCTCGACGAGCACCACGCCGAGCAGGAGCCGCTGCCGGGCAGGGCGCCGTCGGAGTCGCTGATGGCGAAGCGGAGAGCCGCGGTGGCGAAGAAGCGCGAGAAGCGCGAGCGCGCGAAGGGCTGAGGGGGCGATCAGTCGACGGAGTGCATGAGCTCGAGCATGCGCGCGGGCGGCACGAACTCGGTGACGCGCGACACCTCGCGGCCGTCGGAGTTGATGAGCAGCACCGTCGGGAGGCCGCGCACCTGGTAGCGCGTTTGGAGGGCCTCGATGGCGGGCGTCGGGTCGGTGGCGTCGACCTTCACGGCGACGAAGCGGCGCGCCTCGCCGCGCACGGCGGCCTCGCTGAAGGTGCGGTGCATGAGCTCTTCGCAGGCGACGCACCACGCGGCGCCGAAGTCGACGAGCACGGGGCGGTGCTCGGCGCGCGCCTGCACGAGCGCGGTGTCGAGGTTGGTGGCCCACGCGATGGTGGGCGCCGGGGGCTCGTACGCGACGAACCACACGGCGCCGAGCGCGGCCGCGAGGGTGCCCACGACCTTGCGCGCGCGTTCGAAGCGCGTGCCCTCTTTGAACGAGAGGTGCACCGCGCCCATGGCCACGCCGCCGATGAGCAGGGCGACGAAGAACCACGCCTTCGCGAGCGGGGTGGGGGGGTTGGCGAGCAGGGGCACGAGGTGGCGGAGGTAATAGAACCCCAGCACCATGAGGCCGATGCCGAAGACGCTCTTGACGCGGTCCATCCAGACGCCGGGCTTGGGGAGGCCCAGCGAGAGCGTGCCCACGAGCCAGAAGGGGAGCCCCAGGCCGAGGGAGTAGGCGTAGAGAAAGAGGCTCCCGCTGGCGACGTCTTTCTGGCGAAACACGTAGTCGAGGATGCCCACGAGGCCCGCCGTAGCGCAGGGCGCGGCGATGGGGCCCGTGGCGAAGCCGATGGCGAAGGCGCCCTTGAGCCCGAGGCCGCCGATGGCGGCGAGGCGGTTCTGCACGCTCGCCGGGAGCGACACCTCGAAGAGCCCGAACATGTTCAGCGCCATGACGAACATGAGAATGGCTTCGAAGATCTGCACCGCGGCGCTGCCCGCGAGGGAGCCCGCGACGCGCCCCGAGAGGGCGGCGACGAGCCCGAGCGGCACGAACAGGGCGGCGAGGCCGTGCACGAAGGCCGTCGAGAGCATCATGGCGCGGCCGCGCGTCTCGCGGCGGGCGCCGAAGACCGACACGGTGATGCCGATCATGGGGTAGACGCACGGCGTGGCCGCGGTGCCCAGACCCACCACGAAGGCGGCGGGGAGCGCGGCCCACCAGCCGTAGCGCTCCATCGCGGTGGAGAAGAGGTTGGTGTCGGCGCGCGCGAGGGGCGCGAAGAACAGCGTCGCGAGGGCCACCGGGAGCGCGAGCGCGAGGCGCGATGCGTGGTTGCGATTCATGGTGTGTGCGAGGGGAGGAGCATATACCGACCGCGGCGGGAGATCATTCCAACGGCGCGAGCTCGCCGCGCGCGTCGCAGCCCCAGCGTCGGATGCGGCCGGCGCGCGCGTCGACGCCGACGATCACGCGGCCCGCCCACGCTGCGGCGTCGATGCCGTCGAGCACGCCTCCGACGTCCCACTGTTCGAAGCGCAGCGAGGCCTCGGCGCGCGCGGGGTCGAGGCGCACGGAGCCGCCCTCCCAGCGGAGCTCCACCGAGGGGCGGCCGTCGATGCACCGGAGCACCTCGCCGGTGACGCGCGCCACGGTGTTGCGCGCCGTCGTGGCCGCGGTGCCGTCGTCGCGCACCACGCGGACCCACGCGCTCCCCTCGGGCTCGCCCACGCTCGCGTCGGGCTCGCAGCGGGCCACGAAGGCGCCGCCCGTGTACGCCACGCGCGGGTGGTCGCACAGCGCGATGGTGTCGAGGAACGCGGGCAGCACCCGCGACGTGGTGCCACCGCCCGGGAGCGCGCGGTGCCCCGCGGGGTCGATCACCACGCGCGCCGCCGACACGCCGTCGACAGGGCCGCGCGCGAAGAGCCACCCGCCGTGCACGCGCGTGAGCGACGCGGGCGCGAACTCGGGCCGCGCCATCGAGCCTCGACCCTCGGCCGTGACGCGGTGGTCGAGCCCCACGCGGAGCCACTGCCAGCCCGCGCAGTCGACCCAGTTGGCGTGCCCCGTGGCCGTCACGACCGAGAGGGGGCACGCGTAGTTGTCGGCGCTCGCGAGGATCACCGCGGTGCCGTCGTCGCCCGCGCGCACCTCGGCGAAGCGGCGCGTCCACCGGCGCTGCACGGGCCACACGCGCAGGTCTGCGAGCGTGGTGGGCGCGCGCACGGCGGCGAGGTCGTCGGAGGCCGTGAGCACGCCGGTCTCGCGGAGCATCCAGCGCCCCTGCGCCCCCTTGTCGCTCACCCAGGCC
>CAISKJ010000995.1 GCA_903885885.1 uncultured delta proteobacterium | reverse complement strand
GTGCCCGCCACGGTGCGCGAGATGCCCATGTGCACCGACGGCGAGAACGAGGTGCTGCTCCCGCCGCGCACATCGGGTCGCTACGGGCCCAATCCCCCCGAGGCGCTGCCCTCGTTGCCCGTCGAGAGCGCGATCGCGGTCGACATGCACGGCGTCATCGCGGTGGCCTCGTGGGTGGTGGCGCCCACGGCTACGACGCTCGAGGGCATCTACGGCCTCGCGCTCCCGGCGCTGCTCCCGCCGCCGCGCAAGGGCGTTCCGCGGTGGCGTCCGGGCGAGGCGCTGCCCGTGGCGCTCCCCATGGCGGTGCTGCTCAACGACAGCAAGGCGTGGGGCGCGGTGGCCCTCTGCGGCCGCGGCTCGCTCGTGGCCGCGCGCGACGCGGTGGTGCAGGCGCGCCTCGCGACGGCGGGCGTCACGCTCGCGCTCGGCAACGGCGGCGACGCCACCACGTCGAGCGACACGGTGGCCCTCTGGGCGCTGCGCGACGGCGACGAGGCGCGCACCACGATGAGCTCGCTGTAACCTCACCGCGCTCCCGCGATCCGCGGCTTGCCTCTCGCCAGATCCATCGCACAGGCGGCCCCCACCCGCGCTGCCGCGCGTCCCGCCCCCGCGGGAGCGAGGGCAGGACTGTGCTTGTTGCGAACGCAGGGGGCGTACTGCGGGGGGGCGCGGGCTGCCCTTGCGCCGCAAGGGCTTAGACCGGTGCATCCTGGCCCCGTCGGCGAATCGTGACCCATGGATGCCGTGCGCTGGGAGAACCAGCCCCGTCGGCGAATCGTGACCCATGGATGCCGTGCGCTGGGAGAAGACAAGGCAAGCCCTTGCAGCGCAAGGGTAGCCGCGCTCCCCCTCCAACCGACATCCACGCCCACAGCACGCACAGTCCTGCCCTCGCTTCGCGGGGGCGGGACGCGCGGCAGCGCGGGTGGGGGCCGCGTCTCAGTCCGCGGCGTCGAGGTCGGCGTCGCTCGCGTCGGTGACGTCGGTCACGTCTTTCGCCGCGTCGGCCGCAGCGTCGGCGGCCGCGTCGGGCGCGGCGTCGGGCGCGGCGTCGGCCGCTGCGTCGGCGCTCGCGTCGACCACGATGTCGCTCGCGGCATCGCCTGCAACATCGCTCGCCGTGTCACGCGCGACGTCGGCGGTCGCGCCCGTGTCGGCGGTGGCGTCGACGGCCGCGTCGGCGTCGGCGTCGGTGGGCACCGGGACGCACGCCGTGGCGAGGCAGATGAGCGGCGACACGCAGTCGCTGTGACGCACGCAGCGACCCTCTTCGCAGCCCGCGCTGAGGGCGGCGGCGAGCGCGAGGGCCACGAGACCCCGAAGGCTAGAGGTGGATCGCGACACCGAGCGCTCCGTTGAAGGCGAAGATGGCAGACTTCGGGGGCACATCGCTCCCGAGAAAGAACACGTCGAGGGCCATCGTGCCTACGAGCGACACGACGCTCCCGAGGCGAAAGTCGACGGTGAACGACGCCTCGGGGCCGATGAGCTCGTAGGGGGCGAAGAAGATCACCCCGGCGATGCCCGGTCGCAGCGAGACCCGGCCCACCGTGCGCGAGAACTCGAAGCGCGGCACGATGCCGATGCTCGTGCGCCCATCAACCTCGGCGCGCATCGAGAAGCCGTACACCCACTGCGGCATGGTGTTGTGCCACGTACGCCACGCCGCATCGAGAAACACCGGGGTGTGGGTGACGTACGCGTCGTTGCCGCCCGCGCTGCCCATCGAGAGGCCCGACCCCCCCGTGAGGGTGATCGAGTGCATCTGCGCGGGGATGAGCGTCGGCGTCTGCGCGGGCTGTGCGCTCACCGACGAGGTGGACAGAAGGGCCGTCGCGGCGAAGGCCACGGCCCCCCCACGCGGTAACCAGTGCGCTTTGGAGAACACGGACACGCGTCGGATTGGAGCGGGAGCACGCGCCGTCTGTCAAGGAAAGGTCGCGTGAAACTGCAACGCTGGACACCCCGTCGGGTACTGTGACTGCACCGACGATGGACGCTGGCCCCCACCTCCTCGACACGCTCGTGCACGGTCGCCTCGACGGGGCGTCGGTGACGCCCGAGACGGGCCTCGTCGCGCTCACGATCTGGTGTGCGGGTGGCGTGCGGCGCCTCGGCGTGGGGGTTGGCCCGCGCGTGGTGGGCATCGGGTGGCTCCCCGCGGCGCCCGTGTTCTCGGCGGGCCCGAAGCACCCGCTGGTGGCGGTGCTCAAGGCCCACGCGGTGGGGCGCTCGGTGCGCCACGTGACCGTCGACGACGACGGCGCCGTGTGGATCACCTTCGGCGACGAGGCCGACCCCGTGCGCGTGCGGCTCTTCGCGGCGCGCGCGGGCGAGGCGCGCGTGCTCGACGCGCAGGGCGAGACGCTCACCTTCTGGCAGGGCGAGCGCACCCGTCCGCCGCACGTGTGCGAGCCCGAGGGGAGCCTCGACGCCGTGGGCGACGAGCTCGGGCGCGTGAGCGACGGGCTCACCGCGGAGCTCCGCCGCGGCGCCCTCGTGCGCGCGCTGCGGAGCCTCGCGAAGCGCCTCGCGCGACGCAAGGAGGCCGTCGAGCTCGACCTCGAGCGCATCGACGACGTGGGGCGCCTCCAGCGCATCGGGCGGATGCTCCTGGCGCAGGGGGCCAACCTTCCGCGCGGCGCCGCGAAGGTCACCCTCGAAGACTGGGAGGAGGGCGGCACCCTCGAGGTGGAGCTCGACCCCGCGCTGCCCGCCAAGCCCCAGGCCGTGGGCTTCTTCGCGAAGGCGAAGCGCATCCAGCGCGGCGAGGCCGTGATGTGGGCGCGCCTCGAGGAGACGCAGCGCCAGCTCGACGCCGTGCGCGCGCTCGAGGGCGAGGTCGATGAGGCCGACACCGCGACCCTGGCGCTCCTCCAGCGGTGGATGGCCGCCGCGAAGGAGCTCGGCGTCCGCGAGAACGAGGCGATGCCCGCGCGGGGCCGCGCGAAGCCCGTCGAGCGAACGCCCTTCATCGAGTACGCGAGCGCGCGGGGGCAGCGCATTCTGGTGGGCCGCGGCTCCGTCG
Organism: uncultured delta proteobacterium; assembly: GCA_903885885.1. Classification (GTDB taxonomy): domain Bacteria; phylum Myxococcota_A; class Polyangia; order Polyangiales; genus CAISKJ01. Next base: position 1,064 of record CAISKJ010000995.1, on the reverse strand, counting down.
ACAACGACAAGCTCACGCAGCGCGTGGCGAAGCCCCACGACATCTGGATGCACACGCGCGGCGTGCCCGGGGCGCACGTGGTGATCCCGCTGGCGCGCGGGGCCACGCTGCACCCCGAGGTGCTCGTCGACGCGGCCACGCTGGCGGCGCACCACAGCGACGCGCGCGGCGCCGACTTCGTCGAGATCACGTGGACGGAGAAGCGCTACGTGCGCAAGCCCCGCAAGGCGCCGCCGGGGCGCGTCACGCTCGACCGCGAGAAGGTGCTCGCCCTGCGCCTCGAGCCCGACCGCCTCGCGCGGCTCCTCGCGTCGCGCTCCGAGCGCTGATCACAACTGGACACGATCCGCCGGGCTGCGCCAACGTTCGCGGCGCCATGGCAGACACGCTCGCCTCTCACACCCTACCCACGGGCCACGTTCTGCGGGTCGTTCAGGGCGACCTCACGAAGGAGCACGTCGACGCGGTGGTGAACGCCGCCAACGAGTGGCTCGCCCACGGCGGCGGTGTGGCCGGCGCCATCGTGCGCCGCGGCGGCCTCGAGGTGCAGTGGGAGAGCGACGCCTGGGTCGAGAAGCACGGCAAGCTCAGCGTCGGGGCGGTGGCCGTCACGGGGGCGGGGATGCTCCCGTGCAAGAAGGTGATTCACGCCGTGGGGCCCGTGTGGGAAGGCGGCGACGACGAGGAGGAAGACAACCTCCGCGCGGCCGCCACCAACAGCCTCCGCGCGGCTACGGAGCTGGGCCTCGCGTCGCTCGCGATGCCCGCCATCAGCTCGGGGATCTTCGGCTTCCCGAAGGAACTCTGCGCCACCATCCTCGTCGACGCGGCGGTGCACTGGTTCGCGCAGAACCCCGAGAGCTCCGTGCGCGAGCTTCGCTTCACGAACATCGATGCGCCGACGGTGGGGGTGTTCCTCGCGGCGTTTCGCGCGAGGTATGGGGGCAGAAGGCCTGGCTCCGGATTCGTCGGCCCACGACCGCGACGCGCAGGGGCCTGGAGCTGAAGGGGCCTACTGGAGGTTGCAGCGCTCGAGCGTGACGTTGAGCGCGGCGTCGACGGTG
>CAISKJ010000994.1 GCA_903885885.1 uncultured delta proteobacterium | reverse complement strand
TCGCTCGACGCCATCGTGGCCTTCGACGTGTTTCACCACCTGCCCGACGCCGCGGGCTTTCTGCGCGGCGCCCAGACGGTGCTGCGCCCCGGCGGGCGCATCGTGATGGTGGAGCCCTGGTACACGCCCGTCGGCCAGCTCTTTCACACGGTGCTGCACCACGAGCCGCACCTCAAAGACCCCGACGACTGGCGCGTGGTGGGCGAAGGGCGCATGGCGGGCGCCAACACGCGCCTCCCGACGAGCGTGTTCCGCGACTCCGACCCGCGCTTCTCGCGCGAGTTTCCGGCGCTGCGCATCGTGAAGCGCGAGCCCTTTCACAAGTGGCTCTACCTCGTGAGCGGCGGGCTCAAGCTCAACACGCGCGTGCCGGGCTTCATCGCGCGCAACCTCGTGGCGCTCGACCGCGCGCTGCGCCTCGGCGACGACACCTTCGGCATCTTCGGCCTCATCGTGGTCGAGCGCGTTCGCTAGCGATCAAAACGCTCGCAGCAGCGCCGCGCGCGTGGTTGGCGTGAGCACGCACTCGGTGAGCTCGCGGCCCACGGGCGCGCACGTCGCGTTCGCCCGCGCCCACGCGCACACCGGGTCGCTGTCGACGGGCTCGCGCATGCACACCACGGAGTGCAGCGGGCGGCGCGGGTCCGAGCGGCGCACGGAGTCGATGGCCTCGCCCCCGAACGCGGTGAGCAGCGACACGTCCCACCCGCTGCTGCGGCGCCCCGGGAGCAGCGTGGGCTGGCACGGCGCGTACCTCCAGATCGACGCGCCGGAGAAGTACCGGAGCTTCGGCGCGCCGTGCTGGAGAGGCCCCGTCGCCTCGCGGCAGTCGCGCGCATACACCTCGCCGTAGGGCCCCGGCTGCTGCGCCGCGGTCTCGATCACGAAGGACTTGTACCAGAGCAGCGTGGAGAGCGTCGGGAGGCCGATCGCCACAATCATCACTGCGCGCGAGAGCGTGGCGCGACCCGCCGCGAGCGCGAGCACCATCGCCCCAAGCACCGGCGCCAGGAGCATCGGCGCCGTGACGAAGCGCTGGCTCTCGGTGGGGTCGCTGTTCACGTCGACCTTGAAGAGCGCGAAGAGCCCCACCGCGGTGACCACGCTCATGAAGAGTGCGAGCGTCGCGATGGCCCGCGAGCGCAGGCGCGCCGCGAACCACGCGGCGAGCAGCGCCACCGAGGCGCTCGGAAACGCGTCGAAGAAGGCCTCACGCAGTCCGATCGACTCGCGCAAGGTGTAGGCGGGCTGGCCGTAGATGCCCAGCAGGCGCGCAGGCACCACACGAATCTGATGCACCGGGGCGCCGCCACCGCCGGGCGAGAGCGCCCCGTGGAACACCAGTGTCACGGCGACGATGGTGACCACGAGCCCCACGAGCAGCGCGAGGCCGCGCGCGCGCGTCGAGGCGAGCATGTGCGGCGACGCGAGCCACGCGAAGCCGAGGCCGAGGCCCATGAGCCCCAGCGAGGTCTCGTCGAGGAGCGTGAGCGCGGCCACCGGGGCGATCACCGCGGCGGCGGTGTAGCCGTCGCGCAGCAGGTTGCGCGTCGCGGGCGCGAGCCGCACCGCGAGCACGCCGAGCAACGACACCATGAAGTACACGACGGGCGCGTTGGCCGGCCGGTAGCTCAGGGTCATGAAGCAGAGGTAGGTGTTGCCGCAGAGCGAGAGCGAGCCGGTGGTGGTGAAGGGGTGATGCGCGTTGTCGCGCAGGAACGAGAACGGACCCGCGAGCAGCACGGCCATGGCGAGCGCGCCGAGCCACCCCGCGCCCGCCTTCGCGCCCAATGAACGCAGCACGAGAAACACCGTGATGGGCGCGAGGGCCATGAAGGTGTCGTGCGCGAGCGTGAGGGCGAGCGCCGAGGTGATCGCGTTGCCCGAGAGCGACTGGATCATCGCGGCGATGAAGTCGCCCAGGTAGTGGTACCGAAGCGGCGCGAGCGGAACGAGCGACCAGGTGAAGGGGAAGCTCTGCGTGCGCAGCGCCGACACCAGGGGAATGTGACACTCGCGATCCCAGATGACGTAGCCGTAGGAGAGCGTCGAGAGCAGCGCCACCGTGCTCGCCGCGAGCGTCGCGACGGGGCGCGCGGTGGCGCCGTCGAGGGTGCGAACGCGCGTCACGAACTCGGCCGGTGTGCGACCGGCGCGGCGCCACGCGACGGCGCCGAGCACCACCCACGCGGCGCGCACGACCCACACGGCGGCCCACAGGGGCGCTAGACGCGTGAGGAGCAGCACCGCGAAGGCGTCGAGGGCGAGCACCAGGGCGACGTCGACCACGCGCGCGGGGCCGCGGTCGGGCCAACGGTCGGCCAGGAGGGGCAGCGCGACGGCGAGCGGGAGGAGATAGAGGGCGACCGCGAGCGCGGCCATGAGTGCGATGGTCATTGGGGGGCGCCGAAGCCGCGGACCATAGCCCGAATGGGAGGCCGTCAGAAGACCTCACAGCGCCGTGCGCGCGGGACTCACGCGGGCGCGGCATGACGTGATAACAACGCTGCCACCGTGGCTCCACAGCTTACCCTCGACGTGATTCGGCGGTTCCCCAAGAACGGCCCCACCGACCCCATCGCCTACTACTCGCGGCCCCTCACGGGGTGGCTCTTTCGCGAGCGCATCAACATCGGGCTGCGCTTTCTCGAAGCGCGTCGCTACAAGCGCGCGCTCGAGGTGGGCTACGGCTCCGGCGCCGTGCTCGTCGCGCTGAGCGAGGTGTCGAGCGACCTCCACGGCGTCGACCTCGACGCCGACCCGGCCCTCGCCACGCGCACCCTCGACGTCTTTGGCGTCAAGGCCGACCTGCGCCAGGGCAACGTGTACGCCCTCCCCTACCCCGACGCGCACTTCGACCTCGTGGCGTCGTTCTCGATGTTCGAACACCTCTCGGAGTTCGAACGCGCCCTCGGCGAGGTGCATCGCGTGCTCGAGCCCGGCGGCCACTTTCTGCTCGGCATGCCCGCGGTGAAC
>CAISKJ010000993.1 GCA_903885885.1 uncultured delta proteobacterium | reverse complement strand
GGGAAGCCCTGGTCGGCGCGGACGCGGTCGGCCGCGCAGGCGCCCCGGGTGATGAGACTCGGGATGTCGGCGCGAGCCGTGACCGCGAGCCGCTCGGTGAACCGCCGCAGCACGTGCCAGCCGGGCTGAATGGAGAACTGCGCGCCCGACGCGTCGAAGCCCGCCTGGAAGCCCAACGACGGCCCCATTTGAAAGCGACGCACGTTGAGAAACTGGTAGGTCGCCTCGACGAAGGGCGACACGGGCGCGAGCACCCCGGCCGCGTAGGGGTCGTTGAGGCGCGCGCCGAGCGTCGCCTCGGCCCGCACCAGCAGGTGCCGCTCGTTGGGGTAGAGCGTCCACCCGCCCTGCGCGTCGGGGCTCGGCGCCTCGACTCCCTCGCCCGTGGGCTCCGTGGCGTCCGGGGCCGTCTGCGCGTACGCCGTGGGCGCCGCGAGCGCCGTCGCCGCTGCGAAAAACAAAGTTCGCGATCTCACCGTGCGCGCATGGTAGACACGCCCCGCCGCCGCGCGTCAACGCTTGTGTGCAGTGCGTGGTGCGACGCAGCAATCGCTCATGAAGTTCTGTCGCCTGACCATGCTCGCCGCGTGCGTTTCGCTCGGCACCGCGTGCCCCGGCTGCCCCGACCGCGAGGCGCCCACGACGACACCGCGCGACGCCTCCGTCGACGCGCCCAACGACGCGCGGGCAACGCGCGCGCGAGGCCGCCGTCGGCGCCGCGGGGTGCGCGTGGCTGCGACGGGCGCGAGCCCTCGCAACGCGCAGGCTCCCGCCGAGGCGCAAGACGACTCCGAGGCACCGGAGGCGCCGCGGCCGCGCATCACGGAGACGGGTCCGATGCTCACCGAAAACCTCGGTCCGCCCCCTGAGGTGAGCTACGAAATGGGCAGCGCTGACGAAGGTCCCACGGGGCTCACACCCGAGCAGGTGACGCGCGGCATGGACCCGCTCATGGGGCGCTTCGGCAACTGCGCCGCGGCGACCACCGACGAGCAGGGCAACGGGCCGCACGGGCGCGTCAGCGTGCGCATGCGCATTCACAACGACGGCCGCCCGATCGCGGCGCGCGTGTCGGGCGGCGGCGGGCCACCGGAGTTTCTGCCGTGCGTTCGCCGCGTCGTCGCGGCCGCACGCTTCGCGTCGTTTCGCGGCCCCGACGTGATGGTGGGCTGGGGCTTCGACGTCGACTGAGTGGGCGGCGCGCAGGTGTGTTAGAGGGCGCGTCATGAGGCCATGGATCATCGGGCTCGTCGCGCTCGGCGCCTGCGGCGGGGCCACCTACCAGGGCGGTGCGCGCGAGCTCCGTCCGCTCGAGCGCGTGCGCGCTCAGCGGGTCATCGAAGAGGCGCTGCGGTCGCGCGGGCTCGCGCCCGAGGCGGGGCGTTCGCTGCGCATCGCGGGTCGCCGCACCGTGGAGTGCGACGTGGCCATCGCGGGCGCGCGCAGCTGCATCGAGTACATGAGCGCCGCCGACCGCGCGCGCTACGGGTCGTCGATCCCCGCGCACAGTAGCCCCGACGCGCTGGTAGTGGTCGCCACGACGGAGGGCGACGCGGGCGGACACGTGCTCGCCCTCGACGACCGCGACTACTCCTACGAGCCCGACCCCAACCGCACGGGCCCGGGCCGCGCGTCGGTGGGCGAGGTCGAAGACCGCCTGCGGCGCACCGTGATCGACTTCGCCGTGTGGCTCCGCGAGCGCGGTTCGCGATGACGCGGGCGCGCGGCCTTGCGCTCGCGATGGCGCTCTGCGCGTGCCGGGGCGCCCCCTCGCCCGCGCGGCGTCCGCTCGTGATCGCCGCGGCCGCAGACCTCGCGCGCGCCTTCGGTGAAGTGGCCGAGGCATGGGTGCGCGCAGGCCACGCGCGGCCCGCGATGACCTTCGGCTCGAGCGGCCTGCTCGCCGCCCAGATCGCGCAGGGCGCCCCCTTCGACGCCTTTGCCTCGGCCGACGTCGCCTACGCGCGCGCCGCGGTGCAGAGCGGCCGCTGCGACGGCACCACCGAGACGCTCTACGCGCGCGGCAACCTCGCCCTCGTCACCCGCCCCGGGCTTGCCCCTGCGCGCTCGCTCAGCGACCTCGCCGACGCGCGCTTCGCACACATCGCCATCGCGAACCCCGAGCACGCGCCCTACGGCCGTGCGGCGCGGCAGAGCCTCGAGGCCGCGGGCGCCTGGGCCGCGGTGCAGCCGCGCATGGTGTTCGGCGAGAACGTGCGGCAGGCGCTGCAGTACGTGCAATCGGGCAACGCCGACGCAGCCGTGGTCGCACGCTCGCTCGTCGTCGCCGCGGGGCTCGCGTTCACGCCCGTCGACGAGGCGCTGCACCGGCCCCTCGCGCAGGCGCTCGTCGCGTGCGGGGGCCCACGGGCCTCCGACGAGGCCCGCGCGTTCGTGCGCTTCGTCGCTTCGCCCGCGGGGCAGGCCATTTTGCGCAGGCACGGCTTCTCTCCCCCGTAGGAGAAAATGCGCCAATCGCTGGCGTGATCGCGACGCCGCGACGACCGCCGGGGCGATCGTTCTAGAATGGGCGGGCATGCTCATTCTTCATGTGTCCGACCTGCACATCAGGGCGCACGGCGAGACCCTCGAGACCGTTTGGAACGGCCCGAGCTCGGTGCTCCCCGACGGCCGCTTCGACTTCGTGATCGTGAGCGGTGACCTCTCGCAGCGCGCGAGCGAAGCCGAATACCGCGACCTCCTCGACTTCGCGCGCGACCACCTCCTGCGGCTCCTCAAGGTGAAGCAGCGCGAGCGGGTGATCTTCGTGCCGGGCAACCACGACGTGAACTGGGAGTCGCCCATCGGCACCGACGCGCCCTTCCGCGAGCACGTGGCGGCCGAGCGGATCACCGACGCGCGGCGCTTTCTGGCAGAGCTCCAGCGGGCGCCGGACCGCGCGGGCGTGCGGCACGTGATCGACCCCGAGCGGGGCACCGTCAGCGTGACCAAGATCGATCCCGAGCGGTATCAGGACCGCTTCAAGAACGTGCAGACGTTTCTCGATCGCTTCTACGAGCACGCGCTGCACGGCGACCACCGGCGCTTCAACCTCACGGCGCGTGACGACGCCGAGCACTGGTCGGCGCACGTGTTCCCCGAGCAGGGCATCGCCTTCTATGGCTTCAGCTCGTGCCACCACAACGACCGCTACTGGCATGGCGCGACGATCAGCCGCCTCGCCATCAACCGCGCGGCCGAGCACGCGCGCGAGTTTGCCCGTGACATGCTCCGCGTCGCCGTGTGGCACCACGGGCTCACCGGCGAGCCCGGGCGACCCGACCACCTCACGCTGCTCGACATCGGCGAGCTCCACAACGCAGGCTTTCGCATCGGATTTCACGGTCACACGCACGAGGCCGCCGGCGAGATCCTCGACAAGTTCTTCGGCGACCGCTTCGTGGTGGTGAGCACGGGCTCCATCGGCGCGAACTCCGACGAGCGGCCCGACGCGGTAGGGCGCCAGTTCTCGATCGTGCGACTCTTTCCCGGTCAGGCCACCGTCGAGGTGTGGGAGCGCCGCAACGTGGGCGTGTTTCGCATGGCGGGCGAGCCGCGCTTCTACCTCCTGCCGCAGGGCGACGTGCGACGGTCGCGCATCAGCCGCGCCGAGCGCCACCGGCGCCAGATCGTCGTGCACGAGAACGGCATCGCCGAGGTCAACGTGACCCTCGAGGGGCTCACCGTGGAGGGACGCCTCACGCTCGCCGTCGTGCCGCGCCACCACGGCGTCGTGTGGGCGCAGCCCGACGCGCAGACGCGGCGCGGCCTGTGGCGCGTGATCCGCGACGACCGCCCCGACGGCAGCGTGCGCTACACCCTCGCGGCCAACGACTCGTTCACCGAAGACCTGCGCTGGAGCTACCTCATCTCCAACGCGCACCACCTCTCGAGCGAGGAGCTTCGCCTCGCATCGCGCGACGACCGCGCGCCCCCTGGCGCTGTGAACCCCGACGAGGAGGAGTTTCGCTCCCACGAGGTGCACTTTCCGACCAACAAGCTCGAGGTCTCGATCGAGTACGACAGCGGGCTCCCGGGCCTGGTGCCCGAGAGCGTGCGACGCCTCGTCGACCACCGCCGCGACGACGGCGGCAACGAGTGGTGGGAGCGCGTCCCCGACGAGGAGAAAGAGCCGCGCTACAAGCTCTCGGTGCGCGACGACCACCGCGTTGGCTTCGAGATCGAGGCGCCGCTCGTGGCCCATCGGTACACCGCCGCCTACCTCATGCGCTCGCGCGGCGGAGGCATTCTCGAGGACGAGGCGCTCCTCATCGCGCGCACCGTGCTCGAGCGCACGCGGCGCGAGCGCACGGGCGGCGCGGGGCTAAGCAAGGCACTCTCGATCGCGCTCGAAGAGAGCCTCGCCGAGGTGTTCCCGCACGCGATCGGCGCCGGACTCTCGATGGTGGGACTGCTCTGGCACCCCGAGGAGCGCCACCTGCTCGCCGCGTATGGCCGGCTCAACAACTCGCACTGGGGCGCGCGCTTCGCCTTCGGCGCGGGCGTCGCGGGCCACGCGTTTCGCTTCGCCTCGACGGCGACGTGGCACCGCCGCAGGCCCTCGAAGACGTCGCTCATCTACCGCTCGAGCTCGGAGGCGCGGTCGATCTACGGCACCGAGCACCCGCACCAGTGGATCGTGAGCGTGCCGATCCTCACCCTCACCGGCGCCGCCATCGGCGTGGTGAGCTTCGGGAGCCGCGAGGCCGAGACCGACGCCGAGTTTGTGCTCGCGACCTACGCGGAGAGCGCGGGCTCGCAGAACCCGCAGTTCGAGATCAACCTCCGCTTCGCGGTCAACTATGCGTTCTGGGACGCCTTCTCCGACCCCACCGCCGAGGACGGCGCCAAGGTTCCTGGCGATGTGGTGCTGCCGCTGCTGCTGAGCGACTACGCCGCGCGCATGGTGCGATGGCTCGAGCGCGCAATGGACAGCGACGCCCCGGAGCCCGCCTCGGAGACGTGAGAGAGATTCAGTGCGCGCAGCCGCTGCAACCGGCGCTGCGCTCGCAGCCGACGGTGCACGTGAGCGCGAAGGCGCCCGCCTGCATCGCGCCGGCGCCCACCACGGCCACGAAGCCGAAGGCCAGCGTGGCGCCGATGGCGCGGCGCACAAACGCGAGATCCGAGGGAACGACCGCGAACTCGGCCGCCGCGGTGCGCGTGCGGAAGGGCGCGGGCTCGACCGCCGCGGGGTCGCTCGCGCGCACGATGACCTGGTCGAGCGTCGGCGCCCACGCGAGGGCGGGCGCCTCGGTGGCCGGCGTGCGCGGCGCGACCACGTAGCCGCTGCTCGCGTGCGAGAGCGTGGTGAACAGCCGCTCCATGCGCACGACGCGAGCCACCGCGATGACGATCTGGATGAGGCCCGCGAAGCTGACGAGGGCCGACGCGAGCGTGAGCCCCTCGACCTTGTAGCCCGCGACGCCGACGGCGCCGGCGAGCGCGAGCGCGCGGCCGCCCTCCACCGCGAGGCGCTGCGAGGCGAGCGCCGACGGGCGCGCGCGGGCGGCGCGGGCGCGGCGCGTCCACAGGGCGAAGGCGGCGCCGAAGCTGAGCCCCGTGGCGGCGCCGTAAATGGCGCCAAAGAGCGCGCCCAGCGCCACGCCGGCGGTGCTCTGGGGGCGCTCGAGGAGCACCCAGGCCACGCCGGTGAGAACGCCCGCCGCGACGCCCACGAGCGCGCCGCGAACGAGCACACGCAGGGCGGGGTGCGCGACGCCCTCGGCGCTCACCACGAGGCGCGAGTCGGCGAGCGACGCGACGGCGCCCGCCACGGCGAAGAGGGCCCACGACCCGACGCCCACGCGGGCGCCGAAGAGGTACTGAGCCAGCAGGGGGGCGAGCGT
>CAISKJ010000992.1 GCA_903885885.1 uncultured delta proteobacterium | reverse complement strand
CGCCGCCGCCACCGACGTTGGTGCCGGCCTCGCCGGTGCCGCCCTGCGAGCCGTTGCCGCCCGCGCAGGCGCCGCCGCCGGAGGTGCGCCCGCCCGCGACGGTGGTGCCCACCTCGCCGCCGACGCCGCACGAGCAGTCGGCCGCCGTGCCGCCGCCGCCGCCCGTGACGGTGATGGTGCCGGCCACCGTGACGTCACCCGTGGCGCGCAGGTCGAGCACGCCGGGGAGCGACGTGCGCACCGTGACGCCCGCGGGCACCGTAATGGTCGTGAAGTTGTGCACGCCGGGCGAGAGCACGGTGTTGGTCGTGGGCGCGAAGGCCCCCTCGGCGCCCGTGGAGGGGAAGCGCGTGCACACGGCGCCCTGGCAGCTCTGCCCCGCGGCGCACGCGCGGCCGCAGGCGCCGCAGTTCGAGGCGCTCGTGCGGATGTCGACCTCGCAGCCGTTGGCCGCGCTCGCGTCGCAGTCGGCGAAGCCCGGGTTGCAGGCCGCGACGGTGCACGCCGAGGCCACGCACGCGCCGGCGGCGTTGGCGGGGGCGCACGCGCGGCCGCAGGCGCCGCAGTGGGCCGCGGTGGTGCGCGTGTCGACCTCGCAGCCGTCGGCGGGCATGCCGTTGCAGTCGCCGAAGCCCACCTCGCAGCTCGCGACGCGGCACACGCCCGCGGCGCACGTGGGCGACGCGTGGGCGAGGGAGCACGGCGCGCCGCAGCCGCCGCAGTGGCTCACGTTGGTGAGCGTGTCGATCTCGCAGCCGTTGGAGGCCACCATGTCGCAGTCTTGCAGGCCCGGGTCGCAGCGCGACACGCTGCACGCGCCGGCGCGGCACACGGGGGTGCCGCCGGTGACCATGCAGGCCGTGCCGCAGGCGCCGCAGTTCGACTCGTCGATCTGGGTGTTCACCTCGCAGCCGTTGGCGGGGTTACGGTCGCAGTCGGCGAAGCCCGCGTTGCAGGTGCCGACGCGGCAGTCGCCCATGGCGCACGCGGCCGTGGCGTTGGGCACCGCGCAGGTGCGACGGCAGGCGCCGCAGCTGCGCGCGTCGCTGCGAATGTCGACCTCGCAGCCGTCGGCGACATCGCCGTTGCAGTCTTGAAAGCCCGCCACGCACGAGATCACGCACGCGCCCGACACGCAGCCCGGAAACGCGTTGGGCCGCTCGGGGCACGCGTTGCCGCACATGCCGCAGTGGTCGCTCGAGGTGTTGGTGTTCACCTCGCAGCCGTTGGTGGGGTTCATGTCGCAGTCGGCGAAGTGGCTGCTGCACGCCGCGATGGCGCAGCGGCCCATGGCGCACGCGGCCGTCGCGTTGGGCGGGTTGCACAGCGTCGGGCACGAGCCGCAGTGCGTGGCGTCGGAGACCACCTCGACCTCGCAGCCGTCGTCGGCCACGCCGTTGCAGTCGGCGAAGCCCGCGTCGCAGGTGTAGCCCTGGCGCCCCGCGGTGCAGGTGCGCGTCGCGTGGGGCCGCGCGGGCACGGCCATGCCGCAGCCGCCGCAGTGCGCGAGCGACGAGAGGGTGTCGGTCTCGCAGCCGTTGGCCGCGGCGGTGTCGCAGTCGGCGAAGGGCGACGTGCACGCCCCCACAGCGCACGCGCCGTTCATGCACGCGGCCATGGCGTTGGGCACCGCGCAGCGCGTCGCGCAGCCGCCGCAGTTGGCCGTGTTGGTCTGGAGGTTCACGCACGCGGCGGCGCAGCAGCTCTGGCCCGTGGGGCAGGCGTGCGTGTCGTCGCAGCCGGGCACGCAGACGTTGCCCACGCAGAGCTGGCCCGAGGCGCAGTGCGCGTTGGTGGCGCACTCGACGCACGCGTGCAGCGTGGTGTCGCAGCGGTCGCGGTGCGACACGCCCGCGTCGGCGGTGCCGCCGTCGGTGCCCGTGTGCTCGGCGCAGCCCTCGTCGCTGCGACAGCCCGGCGCGCAGGCCATCGTGGCGCTGTCGCAGTGCTGCGACGCGGGGCACGTGTCGGCGCTCGGAACGCACCCCACGCAGCGCCCCGAGGCCGTGTCGCACACGGGCGTGCTCGCGGTGCCCACGCACTCGGCGTTGCTGGTGCACCCCGCGGGGCGGTCGGTGACGTCGACCACGTCGGCCACGGCGGGCGCGTCGGGCGCCGCGTCGACCGCGACGTCGACGGGCACATCGAGCACCGTCAGGTCGTTGGCCACGTCGCGCGCGCCGGCGTCGCTCGAGCCTCCGACGATCGACAAGGCAGGCTCGCTGCAGGCTCCGGTGAGGGCCAGCAGCGTCGTGAGCGCCGCGAGGCGTCGCGACCTTCGAGGGGGGCTACTTCGCACCATAGAACAACATCCTCCTGCGTGCGTCGGGGCGGCACCCCCACGCCGCGGCGTCGGAACGCCCGCACACTACCGCGACGGCACCGCACGGATGAAGCGACAACGGACACGATCGTGCGCCATTGCGCCGCCCGTGCGTCACGCCTCCCTCGACGGTGCGTCATCGCACCGCACGGGGGCGGGGGTCAGGGTTGGTAGCGCCCGCCCGACGAGATGCGTCCCACCTCGGCGGTGCCGCCCCAGACGAGCAGCTCGGCGCCGGTCCACACGGCCGCGTGCTCGTTGCGGGCGGAGGGGGCGCCGAGGGACTCCATCGGCCGCCAGGTGTCGGTCGCGGGGTCGTAGCCGACGCCGTCGTCGAAGCGTCGGTTGAGCACGGGCATGGAGCCCACGACGGGGGCGATGCCGCCCCACACGAGGGCCTCGCGGCCCGTCCACACGGCCGTGGCGGTGAGCCTCGCCGCGGGGGCTCCGCGCGCGGGGAGCGGTCGCCAACGGTCGAGGGCGGGATCGTAGCGGGCGCCGTCGCCGAGGGCGGCGTTGCGCGGGTCGGCGCCGCCCCACACGATCACCTCGGCGCCCGTCCACGCGACCGAGGCGCGCGACCGGGGCGTCGGCGCGTCGACGAAGCTGACGGTTCGCCACCGGTCGAGGGCAGGGTCGTAGCGGGCGCCCGCGAGGTCTACGCCGGCGCCGCTCTGCCCCGAGAACACCACGAGCTCGGAGCCCGTCCACGCCCAGGCGAACTGGGTCCGCGGCGTCGGGGCGCCGACGGCGCTCACGGCGGTCCAGCGGTCGAGGGCGGGGTCGTAGCGGGCGCCGTCGCCCGTGAGGTCGGCCACGCCGAGGCCGCCCCAGACGAGCATCTCCGTGCCCGTCCACACCACGGCGCCGTCGACGCGGGGCGGGGGCGCGCCGGCGGTGCTCATGGGGGTCCACCGGTCGAGGGCGGGGTCGTAGCGGGCGCCGTCGCTGCGCGGTCCGTCGTTGTCGCGGCCGCCCCACACGAGGGCCTCGCGGCCGGTCCACACCATCGTGTAGCGAAAGCGCGCGGCGGGCGTTCCCGTGGCGCTCACGGGCGCCCAGCGGTTGGCGGCGGGGTCGTAGCGCGCGCCGTCGCCGAACACGCGCCCGGGCACGTAGCCGCCCCACACGAGCATCTCGGCGCCCGTCCACGCGAAGCCGTGGTTCGACCGCGGCGCCAGCACGTCGACGTTGGTGATCGTGCGCCACGGGTCGACGCAGCGCCCGTCGACGCAGCGTCGTCCGCCCACGCACGCCGCCGCGCAGGTCGCCCCCGCGTCGGCGACGTCGGTGACGTCGGTCGCATCGGTCACGGTGACGTCGGTCACAGTGACGTCGGTCGCATCGGTCACGGTGACGTCGGTCGCATCGGTCACGGCGCTGGCGTCGCGCGGGGGCGTCGCGGGGGCGTCGTCGCAGGCGGCGAGCAGCGCTGCGCTCACGAACACGAAGCGCCAGTGTGCGACACTCTCCAACCGCATCGAGCACATCATGAGGAGCCTCCGACTGCGATGGTCATCGTGACTTGCGGACCGCGCGTTCGAGCCACCAGCAAAGGTATCCGGCGAAGGGGCGTAGCGAGCCTCCGGGCGGGTCCCGGTGTTGGTCGAGCAGCTTCTGAAACTGCGAGGCCTTCCACGAACCCACCCCATAGCGCTTGCGGAGCTCATGCATGAGCACGGTCAACGCCTTGTCGCGTCGCTCGACGAGCGTCTCGTCGTTGAGGTTGAGCACCTCGTCGAGATCACGGTCGAACTCCGGGCGCGTCGCGTGAATGCGGCCACCGTTCTCGTACTCGATCGCCGCGGTGTGCGACGCCTCGGTGGGGTCGAGTGCGACGGGGCGTTCGGCCTTCGACGAGTCGCAGTGGAGCACCTTCGCGCCGCGACCGCGCGGGTTGTCGATCGCGCCACAGCAAGCTCCCAGAAGGTTGGTCCAGTCGAGGTCCCGCGACGGATCCCGCCACGGACCGTGTTGAGGCACGCGATGCTCGATCTTCATCCCCGTGTCGGTCGCCTCGATGCGGTCGTTGCAGTAGCAACAGAGGCCGCGCTGCTCTCGCACAAGGGCCTCGCGCATCGCAGGCTTCACCACCGTCGTGAAGTGCGGGTCGTCGTCGTTGTAGCGCGCCGCGCGAGGCTGCTCGCCGGTGCTGTCGGGGGTGAGTCGGTACGTGGTGAGCGCCTGCGGAGGGGGGCGCTTGCGAATGAGAATCACAGACCCGCCTCGGCGAAATCGAGCTTCGTCCTGAGGTGAAGCACCGCGTCGTCGTGCTCCGAGAGCATCGCCGCGAGCACCGCGAGGCGAGCGCGCGCCTCCTCGAGCTTCTCGCTGTGGATCAGTTCGGCGATCTCACGCACCTCGCGCAGCGAGTCGCCAGGCCGCTCCGAGACACCGAACACCTCCTCGAGAATGGCGTTGGTGTCGCGCCCCAGCGTCGGCGCCGTGAGCGGGTGCGCCGCGAAGCCGTCGAGCACCACGATCGCCGAAGCGGGCACCGACGAGAGCACCTGCGGCGAGTGCGTGGTCACGATGAACTGCGCGTTGGGGAAGGCGCGCCGCATTGCAGGCAGCACCTCGCGCTGCAGCCCGGGGTGCAGGTGCTGCTCGATCTCGTCGATGAGGATCACCCCTTCGAGCTCACGCGGAGCCTCACTCGCCGGGGCGGCGATCACCATGCGTCGCGCGAGGTCGCCTGCCATCGCGATGAGGTTACGCTCGCCATCGGAGAGCTGGTCGACGCGGAGCTCGACCTCGCCCTTGGTGACGACCATCGCGGGGGGCGTCACCTCGCGCTCGATGCGCAGGTTGTCGAAGCCGGGCATCAGCGCCGCGATCGCCTCGCGCACCGCGCGGAGCTGCGGGTCTTGCAGGTCGAGGTCGCGCGCCGCCACACGTCGTGCGTTCTCGACGTCTTCGCGCTCCTTGAACCACTCGATGAAGCGCTCGTAGCCCGCGTGCTCGGTGCAGGTGCCGAAATCTTCTTCGAGGTCGGGCCGCTTCGCTTCACGCACTGAAGCGCTGCGCACCGCGCGCTCCGTGCCCAGCATGAAGGCGAACTCAACGCCGCTGAAGAACGAAGGGTCACCGAAGTGATCGGGCTCTCCTTCGGGCAGCGGCGGGAGTTTCGCGACCCACCAGTGCCTGGCGCTGCCTCGACGCAAGCCGACCTTGACCAGCGTCGTTCGCGCGCCCCGGTGAAGGTCGCGTTCGTCGAGCTGCATGCCGTACGCGCGCGAGTGACCGCCCGCGCACACCTCGCTCACCCCGACGACGAGGGCGTGCAGCACCGAGCTCTTGCCCGAGCCGTTGGACCCCACGAGCACCGTCACGTCGCGGTCGAGGTCGAGTTCCAGGCTCGCGAAGCCACGGTAGTTCTCGAGCGTCAGGCTTGTGATCCTCATGACGCCGAAACCTCTACCACACAGCCTTCGCGCCGTGCCCTCCGAGCCGTCGCCTACTTCAGCCCGAAGAGGCGCGCGAGGAAGCCCGCCGACTCGGCGTCGAGGCTCGCGTCGCGCCGCCGCATCGCCGCGATGCGCAGCTCGCGCACCGCGTCGACGTTGCGCGGGTTGATCTTGTACGCCTTGATGAAGTGCGCGAGCGTGCGCCGCTCGTCGCCCACGCGCTTGTACATCTGCCCCGCCACCACGTGCGCGCGGTCGTTGTGCGGATCCTTCTGGCAGGCCGCGACGATGCACCGACGCACCTCGTCGTAGGGCCCGCTAATCCGTTCATGAAAGGTGCGGCAAAGCAATAGACGCAGTACTTAATCAGTGTGTCGAGCAGAGAACTCTAGATAACATCACTGCTGTCT
>CAISKJ010000991.1 GCA_903885885.1 uncultured delta proteobacterium | reverse complement strand
GCCCGGCGACGCGACCGCAGCGGACGTCGTGCGGGTCGATGCGCCCGCGCCGCGCCCCGCGTGCACCGCCGCGGCGGGCGGCGGCTCGGCGACGGTGCGCGCGCCCGCCATGATGTTGGGGCTGCGCGACATGGGCTCGGAGTCGTGGCTGGCGGCGCCGGCCGTGGCCGACCTCGACCGCGACGGTGCGATGGAGGTCATTGCGGGGCGTGAGACGCGCGTCGTGGTGTGGCGCGCGAGCGGGGCGGTCAAGTGGGCTGCGTCGCCCTCGGGCGAGCGCGTGTGGGCGCCGCCCGTGGTGGGCGACTTCATCGGCGACGCGAACCTCGAGGTGGTGGCCGCCGCGGGCGACCGCGTGGCGATGTACACCGCGAGCGGGGCCATGGCGCAGGGCTTTCCGGTGCGTTTCCGCAGCGAGGTGCGGGCCCTCGCGGGGGGCGACCTCGACGGCGACGGGCGCCCCGAGATCGTGGTTGCCGCGAGCACGACGGCGGGATCCGGCGCGCGCGAAGACGTGCTGACGGCGTACCGCGGCGACGGCACGGCGCTGCGCGGGTTTCCCCCCAACGGCACGGGCACGTCACGGTGCGACGGCGCGTGCGACATCGCGGGCGCCTTCGACCAGAACCTCGCCGTGGGCCCCCTCGACGGCGACGGCGCGATGGACGTCGTGGCGCCCACCGACAACGCGTACATCTCGTGGCACCGGGGGAGCGGCGAGGCCTTCGCGGTCGCGCCGATCTTCCGCGGCGTCACGCGCGCGCCGGGCGTGCGCTTCTTCACCGACTACGCCAACGCGCAGCAGGGCTACGCGATGAACGAGGCCACCGCCGAGCAGGCGCACTTCACCAACTCGGCGCCCGCCATCGCCGACCTCGACGGTGACGGCGCGCGCGAGATCGTCGTCGTCGGGTCGATCCAGAACGCCGCGCAGACCGACCGGCGCCGCGGCGTCGGGCTCTTCGTCGTGCGCCCCGACGGCACGCGCCCTGCGGCGTGGGCGTCGCCCTACCAGGTTCGCCCCTACCTCGCGGGCCTCGAAGACTTCGGCGACACCAACATCGTCGCGACGAGCAACGGCGTCGCGGTGGCCGACCTCGACGCCGCGACCGCGGGCCTCGAGGTGGTCTTCGCGGGCTTCGACGGGCGGCTCCATTGTGTCGGCGCCGACCGGTCGCTGCGATGGAGCTACGCGTTCACCACGGCCGACAACCAGACCACGGCGGGCGCGGCGATCGCAGACCTCTCGGGCGACGGGCGCCCCGAGGTGGTGTTCGCCACGTACGCCACGGCGCGTTCGACGAGCGCGCTCTACGTGCTCGACGCGCGCGGGGCGCTCCTGCACCGCGTCGCGCTGCCGGGCCGCGGGTCGATGAGCGTGCCGGCGATCGCCGACGTCAACGGCGACGGCGCCCTCGAGATCGTGGTGAACCTCAAAGACGCCGCGCCCGACGAGGCGCTGGTGTTCACCGTGCCCGGTTCGTCGGCGCAGTGCGCGCCGTGGCCCATGGGTCGCGGGACGCTGCTTCGGTCGGGCTACGTCGCGCGCTGACAGGGCCGAGGCTGGCGTTACAGCGCTTGCGGCGCGCGGGAGTGTCGGGGTATAGCCGCCGCCGCGCTCCGCCCATGAACCGACCATTGCCCCGCCTCGTGCTCCGCGCAGCTCTCTTCGCGCTCCTGGCTGCGGCGATGGTCGTCATCGCGCCCCCGTCTGCGCGCGCGCAGGTCGGGCAGCCGCGCATTCGCCTCGGCGGCGGTGGCCTCACGGCGCCGCAGCTCGAGGCGCCGCAGCTCGCGCCGCCGGCGCTGGGCCCGCCCGAGGGGCCCGCGGCGCAGGCCGAGCCCGAGGTCACCGACAACACGACGCCCGCGGCCGACACGCAGTGCCAGCGCGTGGTGCGCGTGCGCCTCGTGGGGCTGCGCCGCCTCGATGCGGCCGACGTGCGCGAGACCGTGCGGCAGCAAGAGGGCGAGTGCCTCTCGCGCACGATGGCCCAGGCCGACGCGCGGCGCCTGTGGGACCTCGGGTTCTTTCGCAACGTCGAGGTCTCGACGGAGCCCGCCGAAGGGGGCGTCGAGCTGCGGTACCGCTTGCAGGAGCGGCCGACCATTCACGCCGTGCGCTTCGAAGGCCACGACGAGGTCGACGACGACAAGCTCCGCGAGACCATCGACATCCGCGACGGCTCGGTGCTCAGCGAGACCACCGTGCGCCGCAACGTGCAGAAGATCGTCGACCTCTACGCCGAGAAGGGCTTCTTTCTCGCCGAGGTGACCTACCGCGTCGAGCCCGTGCAGGGCGAGACCGAGCAGGTCGACGTTGTGTTTCACATCGTCGAGCGCACGCAGGTGCAGGTTCGAAGCATCCGCTTCATCGGCAACCAGAACCTCACGAGCGACGAGCTCCGCGGGGCGATGAGCACCTCGGCGGGCAACTTCTTCTCGTTCCTCACGTCGTCGGGCACCTTCCGCGAAGAGGCCTTCCGCAACGACATCGACATGCTGCACGCGGCCTACTACGACCGCGGGTACCTCACCGTCGACATCTCGCAGCCGCGCGTGGCGCTCTCGCCCGACCGGCAGTTCATCGACATCGTGATCAACGTGCGCGAGGGGCCGCGCTTCCGCATCGGCCGCCTGCGCGTCACCGAGGTCGACGACGAGGGCAACGAGACCGAGCCCCTCGGCGGCCGCAGGGCGCTGCGCGAGCGCGTGCACGTCATGCCGTCGGAGTTCTTCTCCCGCTCCGAGATCGCGCGCGACATCCTCGGCGTGCAGACCTACTACCGCGACGCCGGCTACGCCAACGTCGAGGTCACGCCCGACCTGCAGCCCGACCCCGCGCGGCAGATCGTCGACCTCACCGTTCGCATCGTGCGCGGGCCCGTGGTCACGGTGCACCGCATCGAGGTGCGCGGCAACGCGAAGACCTCCGAGCGCGTCATCCGCCGCGAGATGGAGCTCATCGAGGGCGAGCGCTACAGCGAGACGCAGTACCAGAACTCGCGGCGGCGCATCATGGCGCTCGGGTATTTCGAGCGCGTCGACCTCTCGACGGAGAGCGTCGAGGGGCACCCCGACTGGCTCGTCGTCAACGTCGAGGTGGCCGAGCGCCCGACGGGCACCTTCCAGATCGGCGCGGGCTTCTCGTCGGTCGAGAGCTTCATCGCGACCGCGCAGATCCAGCAGCTCAACCTCTTCGGCCGCGGCCAGTCGCTCACGCTGCAGGCGCAGATCTCGGGGCTGCGCCAGATCTTCTCCGCGCGCTTCGTCGAGCCCTACCTCTTCGACTCCGACTGGACCTTCGCGCTCGACGTCTACAACTCGCTGCGCGCCTATCAAGACTTCACTCGCTCCTCGACGGGCGGCACGGTCACCTTCGGGTACCCCATTCTCGGCAACGACCTGCGCCTGTACGCGACCTACACGGGCGAGCTCGTGGGCGTGAACCTCGGCACCTCGACGGGCATCTTCGGCTCGGGCAACACGCTCCCGTCGAGCTTTCAGCGGCTCCCCATCGCCAACATCTTTCAAGCCGGCATCACCAGCTCGCTCGGCGTGTCGATGGCGTACGACAGCCGCGACAACCGCCTCTTCCCCACCGACGGCGTGTTCGCGCGCGTGGGCGTCGACGTGGCCGACCCGGTGCTCGGCAGCGAGAACGTGTACACCCGCGTCACG
>CAISKJ010000990.1 GCA_903885885.1 uncultured delta proteobacterium | reverse complement strand
CTGCACGCGCCCCCGGGCGTCGCGCGCCACCGCGGCGAGGTCCACCGGCGCGCGCGCGATGGGGCGGTTGCGCACGGTCTCGAGCATGTCGTTCACGATGGCCGAGGCGACGGCCACCTGCTCGCCGATGCGGCGCAGCTGGCGCTGCACGCGCTCGTCGTTGCCCATGCGCTCGTTCAAGATGAAGAGCGACGTCTCGATCACCGCGAGGGGGTTGCGGAGCTCGTGCGCCACGCCCGCCGAGAGCTGCCCCGCGCTCGCGAGGCGCTCGACGCGCAGGAGGCGATCTTCGAGGTCCCGCGCGTGCTCCTGCACGGCCTCGTCGACGGCGGCGCTCACGCGCGCGCGCACGGCCTCGTCGGGCGCCACCGCGGCGAGCGCCTCGACGACGTTCTGCGTGAT
This sequence comes from uncultured delta proteobacterium, assembly GCA_903885885.1. Taxonomy (GTDB): domain Bacteria; phylum Myxococcota_A; class Polyangia; order Polyangiales; genus CAISKJ01. The sequence goes on along the minus strand of CAISKJ010000990.1, from coordinate 1,783 downwards.
GCGCTCGCGCAGCGCGTCGACGAGCGCTTCGGCGGGAGGAAAGGTCGAGGTCGCCTTCGTGTCGTTGCCCACGGTCGCGCAATGCTGCCCACTGCGGGGCCGCGAGGCAATGGGCTCAGTGGAGCGTGTGCTCCGCGCCGTCGTGCGAGATGCGCGGGAGGTCGTCGGGGGCGCGTCGCACGGGGAGCATCACATCGTTCGCGGGGGCCTCGACGGGCAGGTCGGTGCTCGCGTCGACGGGCTGCGGAACGAGCCGCAGCGCGGGGCGCGTGAGGAACATCCAGCGGTTGCGCCGCGCGGTGTCTTCGCTCTCCCAGCGGGCGAGGGTGGCGCGGTTCTTCATGCGTCGGCGAAGGAGCGCGGCCACGACGAGCACGGCGCCGCCGATGGAGAGGAGCCCGGTGCCGGCCCACAGGGGCGCGAAGGCCACGCGGCCGTCGAGGTCGCGGCGCCACTCTTCTTCGATGCGCGCCATCGAGGCCCCGTAGGTCTGCTCGAGGGCCTCTTCGAAGGGCATGCGGTCGCGCAGGTGGTCGATGAGGATCGAGAAGCGCGTGGCGCCATCGATGCGCAGGAGATACCCCACGAAGTCGGTGGACTCGGCGTAGGCGACGTTCACCTCGTCGGTGCCCTCGGAGAAGCCCTCGTCGAGGCGGCGCAGCGGCGCGAGGCGGCCCGTCCAGCTCGCGGAGGCGAGCTCTTGAAAGCGCTCGAAGGTGTGCTCGTCGGCCTGGTGCACCGCGATGCCCTCGGAGAGCCAGCGGGGCGTGTCGGCGTGGTTCGTGGCCTCGGCGAGGAGGAGGTGCGACAGCTCGTGGCGGAGCACCTGCGCCATGTTGCTCGCGGCCCACGTGCGCGGCGCGCTCGCGGACACGAGCGCGAGGCGCGCGGAGGCGTACGCGACGCCCACGGCGTAGGCGGGCGGAGGGAGCTCGCGCGGCGCGAGGCGGCGCATCATCTCGGGGTCGGCCACGAGGCGCACGGCGAGGGGCGGGATCTCGCGCATGCCGAACTGCGCGGCCACGGCGCGCGCGTCGCCCTCGGCGCGGCGCAGGGCGTTCTCGACCACGGGCTTGAGCGCGCGCGGATACGAGATGGTGAGCGGGCCGTGGCGCTCGGTGACGTGGTCGAGGGGGAGGGGGGGAACGGTGAGGGAGCCTGCGGGGAGTGCGCTGTCGACGAGGTCGCGCGGGCCGCGCGCTGCGACGCGGGCGGCGAGGTCGGTCGTCTGCGCTCGGGCCTCGCGCGCGCTGAACATCAGGGTGATGGCGAGCAGCGCGAGCGCCACGAGGCGACGTAAGACATTCATGGGGCTCCGGGGTGAACGACCGTGACGCGTGTGGTGCTGGTGGTCGCGCCGTCCTGCGCGAGAAAGTAGGCACCCACTACGGCCAGCGCAACTCCACCCACGGCGACCCAGGGCCACGCGGTGCTCCACGCGCTGCGCTGCGGCGATCGCGTCGCGGGCGCCGCGCGACGATCACCCGCGGCGGTACGATTCGCTGCAGCGGGCGTGGCGCCCGTCGCCGGTTGCGCGCCCCCCTCGGTCGCCGTCGCGTCGGCCGACGCTGCGACGCCCGCGTCGGAGGTCGCGGGCGCGTTGCGCGCGGCGAGGGCGGGCACCACCACGGCGTCGAGCGTCGCGGCGTCGATGGCGGCGAGTTCGCGCGACGAGGGCCACGTGTGCTGCACCGGGTCGTACACGCGCACGAGGGTGCCCGCGGGGCGCGCCATGAGCTCGACGACGAGGCCGCAGCCGAGGCGCGCGGCGACGCCGTCGAGG
>CAISKJ010000989.1 GCA_903885885.1 uncultured delta proteobacterium | reverse complement strand
GTCAACGCACGGCCCGACGCGACCGCCCCGCGCGACGCGCCCGCGCCCATCGACGCCACCGCAACACCCGACGCCACCGCAACACCCGACGCCACCGCAACACCCGACGCGACCGTCGCGCCCGACGTGTGGATCTTCGACGCGCCCGCTACGCCCGACGCGACCGTCGCGCCCGATGTGCCGCGCGACACCGCGCCCGTCTCTCTCGGCGACGCGTGGGACCCTCCGCGCGACAGCTTCGACCCCGTCGCGCACGACACCGACATCACGCTCGGCGCCGCGCCCGCCGACGCGTCGGGGCGCTTTGGCGGAGCCGAAGACACCGCGCGCGCGCCCGTCATCGTGTACCCCGGCGACGGGGTGATCATGCCGCCCAACCTCACGGGCTTCGAGATTCACTTTCGCCCCGGCACGGGCAACGACCTCTTCGAAGTCACGCTGCAAGGCGACCGCGGTCGCCTGCGGCTCTACACGCCCTGCACCGCCGTGGGCGGCGGCTGCGCGGTCGCCCTCGACGAGCGCGCGTACGGCGAGCTCGCGCGCGTCGCGCAGCCCTCGGGCGCGGTCACCCTCTCCGTCCGCGGCACGTCCGCGAGCGCGGGCGGCCGCTTCGGGCGCTCGGCGTCGCGCACCGTCACGGTCACCAACACCGACGTGCGCGGCGGCCTCTACTACTGGAACGCCGCGAGCGGATCGATCCTGCGCTTCGAGTTCGGCCGCGCCGGCGCGCGCCCCGAGTCGTACCTGCGCGGCGACCCCATCAACTGCATGGGCTGCCACGTGCTCTCGCGCGACGGCTCGCGCGCCACGGTGGGCCGCTTCATCCCCGGGCCCGCCATCACGCGCGTGTACGACGTCGCCTCGCGCGCCACGCTCTCGGGCGATTTCGGCGCCAACTTCGGCACCTTCTCACCCGACAACGCGCGCCTCCTCACGTCCGACGGCGCGCGCTTCACGCTGCGCGACGGCGCGACCTTCGCCACCGTCGGGGGCCTCCCCGCCGACAACCGCGGCTCCATGCCCGACTGGTCGCGCGATGGCACCACCGTGGTGTTCTCGCGCCAGCGCAGCGGCCTCGCGCTCTTCGGCGCGCCCGGTCACAGCGCCCCCGGCGACCTGCTCCTCATGCGATGGATGGGCGCGGCCTTCGCGGCCCCCACCACGCTCGTCACCGCCGCCACGGGCGAGAACAACTACTACCCGAGCTTCGCGCCCGACGACCAGTGGATCGTCTTCAACCGCAGCGGCGGCGAGTCCTACAACGTCATCGACGCGCACCTGTGGGCCACGCGCGCGTCGGGCGGCGCGCCGGTGCGCCTCGCGGCCGCCGACGAGAGCGGCGACCTCGGCAACTCGTGGCCCAAGTTCGCGCCCTTCCTCCAGCGGTGGCAGGGCGACCCCATCTTGTGGGTCACCTTCTCGTCGCGCCGCGACTACGGGCTTCGGTTGCAACAGCAGTCGCGCGCCGCCGAGATGCGCACCGCGCAGCTCTGGATGGCCGCGTTTCGCCCCAACCGCGCGGGCGATCCGAGCGCCACCGCCTTCTGGTTGCCCTTCCAGGACCTCGCCTCGGGCAACCACATCGGGCAGTGGGCGCAGCAGATTCAGCGCATGGGCTGCCGCAGCGACGCCGACTGCAACCCGCAGGAGCGCTGCCTCCCCGTCGGGCTCTCGAGCGCCACCTACGGGTGCGTCGCGCGCTAGCGCGAGCGACTACCGCGAGGCCAGCACGAACACCGTCGAGAGGTCGCTGCAGAGGCGGTATCGGTCGTCGCGGGGCGCGTGCAAGAAGTCGCTGCACACCGCGCTCACCGAGGCGTCGATGAGCGCCTCGAGCACCGGCGGCGTGTCGATGCCGCGCGCGTCGAGGAGCCACCCGATGGCGTCGACGACGTAGCGGTGCCACGCGGCGTTGCAGGCGGTCGCCTCGCTCACCACGTCGAAGAGCTGATCGAGCGTCGCGGCGAACGCGATGGCCCGATCGCCGGGGTCGTCGGGGAGCCCGAACTGGCCGTACACCTGGCCGAAGCTGCGGAGGCATCGCACCATCACGTCGACCTCGGCGAGCACCCACGCGGTCGCGCGGCTCACGGCCTCGCGGTGCGGCTCGACAGCGTACTCGGTGAGAAACGAGTGGCAGAAGCAGCCGCCGAAAGACTCGTTGCCGATGCGCCACCCGCGGAAGCCGTACCAGGGCGCGAGCTCGCGGCCGATCACGAGGTCGATGCGGCGCTGGTACACGGCCATGTCGCGCAGCTCGCTGCGCCCCTTGCGACGCGGCACCGTGCGCGGCATGAACTCGTCGATCCACGCGTGCACCCGGTCGTGCAGCACGGCCGCGTCGTAGCGCGGCAGCGCAGCCTCGATGTCGCGCCAGTGGATTCGGGAGCGCTCGTTCACGCGCACCCGCAACGTCCGTCGGGCATAGGGGTAACTTCGTAGACGAATGCGACGCCCCTGGCAACGCGCGAAAGGGTCAACGTTTTTTGCGCAGATCGACGGGGGCCGCGAGGCGAAGCTTGCTCGTGTGTTGCACCGGCGCGGCGCCGCCGTCGGGAAACTCACCCTTGAAGTAGAACCGCTGCCAGGCCTGCTTGAGCGTCTCCGGGTCCTGGTCGCGGAAGCGCACCATGAACTCTTCGCGCTTGTCTCTCCACGCGCGATACTGGCCCTCGAGCTCGGGGTCGTCGGCCACGTCGTAGAGCTCGGGCTCGACCTCCTCGACCTTGCCCGCGGGCACGGGAACCACGTGGCAGATGGGCTCGCCCTCTTCGAAGCGCACGGTGCCAGGGCGCGTGAGCTTCCAGTTCATGGTGAAGGGGTACGGGAGCCAGTCGGTCTCGATCACGCCCGAGAGCGGCGCCACGCCGTCTTTGGGGCGGTTGAGCGGCCCCGTACACAGCAGGTGCCACCCGGGCTCGGTGCGAAAGATGTGACCGGTGTGAAAGGTCACGATGCCGTGGGTGAAATTCGAAGTGACGAAGTGGCTGAGGTACGGCGCCGCACCGTCGGCCTTGAAGACGATGTCGTCGGCCTTCGGGCCGCCGTTGTAGCGAATCGAAAAACTGTACGGCGAGAGCACCTCCCACCCGTACGAGTTGGCGATCGCGAGGGGCAGGCAGCGGTACGCGTGGCGCGCGGGGAAGTCGTCCATCCACGGCCGCGTGGGCGACGCGGGCACCACCTTCGGGGGGTTGGGCGCGAGGGCGAAGAGCTTGAGCTTCATGGCGTGCGCGATCCTCTTGCGGCGGTGAGTTTCGGGACCATCGAGCGACGGTTTATGTATCATCGCCGGTCATGACACGGCGGACCTTCGCGATCGGCGACATCCACGGGGAGCGCGCTGCGCTCGATCGCTTGATCTCGCGAATGCCCGAGCTCACGCCCGACGACACGCTGCTCTTCATCGGCGACTACCTCGACCGCGGCGCCGACTCCAAAGGGGTCATCGAGTGCGTGCGCACCATTCAGCGCGAGTCGCGCGCCAAGGTGGTGGTGCTGCGCGGCAACCACGAAGACAAGTGGATCCAGTGCTACGACGACCCTGACATCGGGTTTCTCTTGCCCGGCGGCAACGGGTGCGGCGCGACCTTTCGGTCGTTCACCGGGGCGCCCGCGCTCAAGCCCGGCGAGGCCGTCGTCGGTGAGGAGTTCGTGCGCCTCCTCGACGTGCGCGCGTGGATGCCCGCCGACGTGCTCGCGTGGCTCAACTCCCTCACCTTCTGGTACGAAGACGACCACGCCCTCTACGTGCACGCGGGCCTCCAGTCGGCCGACGGCGCGTGGAAGCACCCGCGCGATTCGAACCCCGTGCACCTCATGTGGGCGCGCGAGCCGGGCTTCTTCAAGCGCTACAAGGGCAAGCGCGTGGTCTTCGGCCACACGCCCGTGAGCGACCTGCCCGACGTGCCCCGCGGCGAGGGTCCGTCGCCCTTCGAAGACCCGCGCGAGGTGTGGGTGCGCGGCGATCTCGTCGGCATCGACACGGGCAGCGGCAAAGGGGGCACGCTCTCCGCCGTCGAGCTCCCCGCGTGCCGCGTCTACGACGCCCGGCCCTAAGACCGCGGAGGGCTGTTTGACAGCCGCGCGCGGCGACGCGTAGCGTTTCAGTGGATCGCTCTTCGTTCACCGGAGTGGCACAACACCGTCATGCTCTCGCACCGCGCCCGCAGGATCCTCCTCGTCGCCGTCAGCGACTACGTCGCCACGGGTGAGCCGGTGGCCTCCCGCGGCCTCACGCAGCGGCACACGCTCGACCTGTCGCCGGCCTCCATCCGCGCCGTGTTCGCCGAGCTCGAGGCCGAGGGGTATCTCTCGAAGCCCCACGCGAGCGCGGGCCGCGTGCCCACCGAGAAGGGCTTCCGCGCGTTCGCCGAGGCGACCCTCGTGTCGCTCGACCGCGCGATGGCCCCCGAGGCCCTCGAGAAGCGGTACACCGACGTCGAGCCCGGCCTCGACGCGCTCATGCGCCACGCGGTGAAGGTGCTCGCCGAGCTCACGGGCTCGGCCTCGGTGGTGCGCCCCCCGCGCGCCGAGAGCTGGGTGCTGCGCGAGCTGCGCTTCATCTGGCTGCGCGCCAACGAGGTGCTCGCGGTCATCGTGGCCACGAGCGGCGCCGCGCAGAACCGGGTGATGCGCGTCGAGGGCCCCACCTCGGCGGCGGAGCTCGAGCGCGTCAACAACATCCTCCGCGAGCGCATCGAGGGCCGCACGCTGGCCCAGGTGCGCGAGGTGCTCGCCCGCGAGATCGAGCTCGAGCGAACGCGCAGCAACGGCTTCGCGCGCCGCGCCCTCGAGCTCGGCCGCGACGCGCTCTCGAAGGCCATGCCCGACGAGGAGGTGCTCGTCGAGGGCGCCGCGCAGCTCATCGAGCGCCCCGAGTTCGCGAGCGTCGACCGAACGCGCCAGGTGGTGCGCACCCTCGAAGATCAGGAGCTGCTCCTCGACCTCCTCGACCGCGCGCTCGAGACCCCGGGCATCCAGGTGGTGATCGGCTCGCCCGAGAACGAGATGGGGAGCGACCTCTCGCTCGTGGCCGCCAACTTCGGGTCCGGCGCGGTGGGCGTCATCGGGTCGACGCGCATGGACTATCCGCAGATCGTCCCCCTGGTGCGTCACACGGCCCTGCGCCTCGCGCGGGCCCTGCGCGGCGACGGGCGCAACTGAGCGCGCGCGCGGGCGCAACGGGCTGGAAACATGCGTGTGTCTGCCGTACCGTCGCCGCCCGCGTCGGTACGGAGGAACACTCATGGCGAGCAAATTCGATACGCTGGTGGACATCTTCAACGAGAGCACCAAGCGCTATCCGCAGCGTCAGCTCTTCGGTGAGAAGCGCAACGGTGCGTGGGATTGGATGACCTACGCGACCTTCAAAGAGAAGGTCGACAACCTGCGCGGCGGCCTCGCGGGCCTCGGGGTGAAGGCCGGCGACCGCGTCGCGGTGATCTCGAACAACCGCTCCGAGTGGGCCATCGGGGCCTACGCGACGTACACGCTCGGCGCCGCCTACGTGCCGATGTACGAGGCCCAGCACGACACCGAGTGGGCCTACATTCTCCGCGATTGCGGCGCCGTGGTGTGCCTCGTCGCCAACGACAAGATCGCGCGTCGCCTCGAGGCCGTGCGCGGCGAGACGCCCGAGCTCAAGCACGTGGTGAACTTCGTCGGCGGCGACACCGAGCCGCACACGCTGGCGTCGCTCGTGCGCCGCGGCGCCGAGACGCCGGCGCCGGTGCACAAGCCCGAGAAGGGCGACCTCGCGGGGCTCATCTACACCTCGGGCACCACGGGCAACCCCAAGGGCGTGCGCCTCTCGCACAACAACCTCGCGGCCAACGTGAGCGCGATGCACGAGCTTCTGCCCATGAGCGACGGCGACCGCTCGCTGTCGTTCCTCCCGTGGGCGCACTCCTTCGGGCAGGTGGTCGAGCTCCACGCGCTGCTCTCCATGGGCGCCTCCCTCGCCATCGCCGAGAGCGTCGAGAAGCTCCTCGCCAACATGCAGGAGGTGCAGCCCACGGTGCTGATGAGCGTGCCGCGCGTGTTCAACAAGCTGTACGCCGGGCTCAACAAGAAGATGCTCGACATGCCCCCGGCGCGGAAGAAGCTCCTCGTCGCGGCCATGGGCGTCGCGGCCGAGCGGCGCCGCCTCGCCGAGCAGGGCAAGAGCTCGCTCTTCGTCGACCTCAAGCACAAGGTGCTCGACAAGGTGGTGCTCTCGAAGGTGCGCGCCACCTTCTTCGGCGAGCGCCTGCGCTACGCGTTCTCGGGCGGCGCCGCGGTGTCGCGCGAGGTGGCCGAGTTCATCGACAACATCGGCGTCACCGTTTACGAGGGCTACGGCCTCACGGAGACCTCGCCCATCGCCACGGCCAACAACCCCACCGGTCGCAAGATGGGCACCGTGGGGCGCGCCATTCCGGGCACGCGCATCGGCATCGACAAGGAGATCACCGGCGACCCGAAGAACGGCGAGATCGTCGTGTACGGGCACAACGTGATGCTCGGGTACTACAACCTGCCCGAGGAGAACGCGAAGGTCTTCACCGCCGACGGGGGCTTCCGCACCGGCGACATGGGCTACCTCGACGACGACGGCTTCCTGGTGATCACCGGCCGCATCAAGGAGCAGTACAAGCTCGAGAACGGCAAGTACGTGGTGCCCGTGCCCATCGAAGAGTCGATCAAGCTGTCGCCCCGCGTGGCCAACGTGATGGTGCACGGCGCCAACAAGCCCTTCAACGTGGCGGTGATCGTGCCCGAGCCCGAGGGGCTCAAGAAGTGGGCGGCGGAGAAGGGCCTCGCCGCCGACCCGTACGCGCAGCTCCTCCAGCACGCCGACGTGAAGCGCCTCTACCTCGATGAGGTTTCGAAGTTCACGCAGGAGATCAAGGGCTTCGAGAAGGTGCGCGACGTGCTCCTCGTGGCCGACGATTTCACCATCGACAACGACATGCTCACCCCGAGCATGAAGCTCAAGCGCCGCTCGGTGCTCAGCCGCTACGGCGAGAGCCTCGACGCGCTCTACAAGAACTCCTCCGCCGCCAGCGACTGACGCCGCCGCCCGCCGCCCGATGACGTGCGCCCTTCGCGCGCGGCGGCGCGTGCGGTAGAACGTGTGGGTGAGACCTCCGCTGCTCTCGGTTCCGATGCTCGGGTGTGCGCTCTTCGTCGGGTGCGGCGGTGAGACGAGTGTCACACCCGACGCGGCGGCGCCCGCCGTCACGGTGCCCTCGGCGGTGGCCGCGCGCGTGAGCGTGCGCTTCGAACTGCGCGGGGCGTCGGGCTTCGCGGTCATTCGCGGGCGCTCGTGCGCCACCTTCGAGATCGAGCGCGAGGGCGACGGGGGCTTCGAGCGCGTTCCGCTCGACCTGGGCGCGAGCTGCGTCTGCGAGTGCCCGGCGCCCGGCGAGCCGCTCGCCATCGGCCTCACGCCGCTGTCGTCACCCACGCCCTACAACCTCCTGTGGGACGGCCGGCAGATGGTCTCGGTGGTGCGCACCATCGACTGCGCCACGCGGTCGTTCTCGGTGCGCGGCCCCGCGATGGAGCGCGTGGGCGCGCTGCAGCCGCTCCCGGCGGGGCGCTACCGCGTGAGCATCGCGGTGATCGACACGGTGCCCCCGGGCTGCCAGAAGCTCATGGAGGGCTACTGGTGCCCGCCGATGAGCACCAGCGGCGCGCCTGCCCCCGGCGCGTACGCGCTGTGCCCCGGGCGCCGCGTGTCGGCCACCTTCGACCTCCCCGAGTCGGGCGAGCTCGTCGTGCCCGTCGGCGCGCCGTAACACCGCGAGCGCGCCTCCACGTGCCATGAACGTCGAGCACCTCCCCTTCGCGGCGCAGCGCGCCTGGCTCGACCGCGCCCTCGTCGACGACGACAGCGCCCGCGAGGCCCTCCTCGCCTGCGCGCGGTGGAGCGACCCGGAGCCCTTCGCCCTCGCCGTGTCCACGGTCGTCGCCGCGGGCCGCGCGCAGACGCTCGCCGACGCGCTCGAGCCCGCGCTCGCGGCCGCCGACGACACCGCGCTGCTCCGCGCGCTGCGCCGGGTCGACGGCGACGTCGGGGCCCCGCGCGCGGCGCTCGCCGCGGTGCTCCTGCGCGTGTGCGACGCGATGCCCGTGGAGCGCATCGAGGCCCGCTGCCTCGTCGAGCGCTGGCTGCGACGCGGCGGGTTTCCGTGGCGCGTCGACGACGGCGCGCTGCTCTCGCTCACGGGGGCCGAGCTCGCCCTGCGCGCGGCCCGCGACGAGGCGTCCCGCGCCGCCGTGAGCGCCCTCGGAGCGCGGGTGCTCGCCGTGCTCGCGCGCGCCCCGCGGTCGCTCTCGCAGGCGCACGCCGAGGAGCTCCTCGCGGCGCGGGTGTACACGTCGCAGTCGCATTTCTTCGAAGAGCTCTTGCAGAACGCCGACGACGCCGGCGCCACGGCCTTCACCGTCGCCGTGATCGACGACGCCGTGACCGTGACGCACGACGGAAACCCCTTCGCGCCGCGCGACGTCGTGGGCGTGCTCTCGGTCGGGCAGAGCACCAAGGGCGCCGGGCAGATTGGCACCTTCGGCGTCGGCTTCAAGAGCGTGTACGCCGTGTGCGCGCGGCCGCAGGTGTACTCGGGGCCCTTCGCCTTCGAGATCGCCGACGTGTCGCGACCTCGCGCCCTGCACAACCGCCCGCCGGAGGTCGCCGCCGCGCACACCGCCATCGTGCTCCCGCTCGCGGCGCCGCGCGATCCAGCGCGCGGGTCCGACGCGGCGCTGCGCAGCGCCCTCGCGATGCCCGCCGAGGTGCTGCTCACCCTGCGCCACGTGCGCG
>CAISKJ010000988.1 GCA_903885885.1 uncultured delta proteobacterium | reverse complement strand
CGCGGCGGGCGCGTCGAGCGCGGCGGGCGCGTCGAGCGCGGCGGGTTCGTCGGCGGGCGCGTCGACGGGCTCGACGAACGAGGGGCTCACCGTGGAGGCGCACGCGGCGCACGAGAGCAGGGCCCACGCGACGAGGAGGTGTGCGCGTCGCGGTTCGAAGGAGTGCGCCATGGGCCGAGATTGACCGGGCCGCGGAGAATCCGTCTCGCGAAGTGAGCGGTGCGACGAGACGGTGCGCGATGCGTCGAGGGCGCGCTACGCGCGCTCGGCGGCGAGCACGTGGTCGTAGCCGCAGCGCAGGCCGCCGTGCGCGTCGCACGCCGCGTGGGCCCGCGCGCGCAGCGTGGCGACCCATTGCGCCATCGGGGCGGTGAGGCCCGCGTCGGGCAGGCGCGCGAGGCGCCGCGCGCTCATGTCGAGCTGACGGTCGATCCACCCGTGGCCGAGGCGGTTCGCGAAGCGCTGCTCGGACACGACGCGGAGCCCCGCGCGCTCGACGTGGTGGCGCACCCACGGGAGCGGAAACTCGCGGTACGGCCGCTCGCGACACAGGAGCAGCACGGCGTCGCGGAGGCGCGCGATGTCGGTGACGACGCGCTCGGCCTCGGTGACGCACGTGTCGGGCAGCGGCTCGAGGCCCACGACGTAGAGCCGCCCGCCGACGTGGGGCGCGAGGCGTTCGAAGAGCCGGTGCTGAAAGTACGGCGCGAAGCCGTCGACGGCGCCGAGGAGGTAGTCGGCGAGCACGACGTCGTAGACCTCGCCGGCGAGGAGCGTCGCGTCGGTCCAGTCGCCGAGCACGATGCGATCGTCGGGGCGCGGCGGGTCGGTGACGTCGTCTTCGACGGCGCGGCGCATGTCGGGGTCGGCGGTGACGGCCGTCCAGCGCGTGGTCGGGAGGCTGCGCACCCAGCGGAGCGAGTGGCGGCCGGTGCCCGCGTCGAGCACGGCCCCGTAGGGGCGCCCGGCGTGGAGCGAAGCGATGTGGTCGAAGAGCGCGTCGGACACGGGGCGAGTGTACCGCGCGCGGGTGCGCGCGCGGGTCGCGATGCGATCTAGCGGAGGCGCGGGTGCGCGTCGGGGCCGGGCGCGACGGGCTCTTGCGTGCGCATGCGGTGGGCGAGGTCGATGGAGGGGCGCACGTCGTCGAGGCCGAAGCCGCGGCCCGCGAGCACCTCGCGGTACACGACGGTGTGCAGGTCGGTGAAGCCCTCGGAGAACTCGACCTCTTCGCCGTCGACGGTGATCGAGCGGAAGGTGGCGCGGCCGCCGGGCTCGGGCACAAACGGGAGGTCTCTCGCGTCGACGGAGAGAAACCAACGGACGCGCGCGCGCTCGAGGGCGATGGTGCCCGCCATGCGCCGCGGCTGCTTGAGGTGGACCTCGTGCGACTCGACGTCGCCGAAGAGCCACACGAGCAGGTCGAAGAAGTGGATGCCGATGTTGGTGGGGATGCCGCCGGACTTCTCGATGGAGCCCTTCCACGACACGTCGTACCAGGCGCCGCGCGCGGTGACGTAGGTGAGCACCACGTCGTGGGCCTTGCCCGGGCGCTCGGCGCGCAGCCGCTCGCGCAGCGCGATGAGCTTCGCGTGCGTGCGGAGCTGGAGCACGGTGTAGATGCGCCGGCCCGTCTCGGCCTCGAGCTCGCGGAGGAGGTCGAGGTTCCACGGGTTGATGACGAGGGGCTTCTCGCAGATGACGTCAGCGCCGACGCGCAGCCCGAGGCGGCAGTGGGCGTCGTGGAGGTAGTTGGGCGAGCACACCGTGAGGTAGTGAACGCGGTCGCCCTCGGCCCCGCGGCGCAGCTTCTCGAGGTGCCGATCGAAGCGCTCGACCTCGGTGAAGAAGCGCACGTCGAAGGAGAACTGGTCGAGCACGCCGACGGAGTCTTTGGGGTCGACGGCGGCCACGAGGCGGTTGCCCGTGTCGCGAATGGCGCGCAGGTGCCGCGGGGCGATGTAGCCCCCGACGCCCGTGACGGCGAAGTTCTTCACGCGGTGTGATCCCACGATGCGACGAGGTCGCGCGCCTCGACGATGTTGTCTTCGATGGAGCAGTAGGTCCACCCGCCGTAGCGGCCGATGGCGTACACGCCGTGCGCGCGGAGCTCGGCCGAGAGGCGCTTGTGGGCGGCCATCGAGGCGCGGGTGATGTGCACGTACGCGGGGTCCATCACGACGGAGTGCTTCGACACGAGCTGGTGGCCGTCGGTGATGCCCTCGCGCGCGAGGTCGGCGAGCACGCGCGGGAGCATGGCCTCGGCGTCGACGGTGGCGTCGCGGGGATAGCCCAGCTCGACGTAGAGGCTGAGCCGGTCGGTGTCGAAGATGTTGTCGTAGAAGCCCACGCGGTAGAAGCTCGTGGCGCGGTCGGGGAAGTACGTCCAATGGACGTTGCGGGGCCCCTTGCGGTCGAAGCCGAGGTTGAAGACGAGCACCTTGTTCCAGGTGAACACGGCGGGGTCGTGGGCGACGTTGCAGAGGGCCGCGAGGCGGTTGAAGGGCGCCGACGACACGAGGCGTTCGAAGCGAAGCTCGCGCTTCGTGGTGCGCGCGACGCGGGCCGCGAGGTCGACGGACACGAGCGCCTCTTCGAGCGCGATGGCCTCGGGGCGCACCGCGGAGGCGATGGCGTTCACGTACTCGATGGCGCCGCCTTCGGGGTACGTGAAGGCCGAGTTGTAGCTCGCGTTGTCGGGCGCCTTCATGTTGCGCACGATGTCGGTGAGGTTGGCGTGCGGGAAGAAGCGCCCCATGGCGTCTTTGTCGAGCGCGCCGAGGTCGCACGCGTAGAGCTTCTCGTTGTAGGGGATGAGAAACTTCTCGGCGATGGACCGGCCGAAGCGCGCGTAGAGCATCTCTTTGAAGCTCGCGGCCTCGGGGCCCCGCGGGCCATCGGGGTGCTGCGCGAAATAGAGGTCGTGCAGGCAGTCGATGAACTCGTCTTGCGGCAGCTGGTGGATGTTCTTCTGAAAGGGAAAGTCGACGCTGCGGCCCTTGTAGGCGATGAACGACTTCTTCTCGACGGTGAGAATGTTCTGCCCGGGCATGCGCGCGCGCAGCCACGCCTCGATCTCGGGGTGCTTGAAGTGAAAGAAGTGCCCCGAGTAATCCCACACGAAGCCGTCTTGCTTGACGGTCTTGCAGTAGCCGCCGATGGCGCGGTCTGCCTCGAGCACCAGGTAGTCGCGCTCGCCGAGCGCCGCGGCCGTGGCGAGCCCGCTGATGCCCGCGCCCACGATGAGCGTCTGCACTGAGTCCATAGGCGCGCGACCTTACAAGATTTGCCGCGTCGGCCACCACGCCCTTCGCACCCGCCGCGCGCCCTGGTGACACGCGAACGCCTCTGCGGGGCGCGGCGCCACGGGCGCCACGGCGAGGGATCTTGCGCTGCGCTCGATCGCGCGCGGCAAAACGCGCCTTCTCGTCGCGGGCGCGGCGGTTGCTCTGAGAGCCGCAGCCGCAAGGAGGCGCTCCGCCGTGCACACAAAGACCTTTCTCTCGAGTCTGGCGATCACACTGTTTCCCGCCGCAGCCGCCGCGCAGACGGCGCCCCCGGTGGTGCCCGTCCTCGACGGCGCCACGCGCGCGCAGGTGCTCGCCATTCTCTCGAGCCCCGCGGGCTCGGTGAACTACCGCGACGCCTTCGCCAAGATCGGCGACAGCATTACCGAGTCGGGCTCGTTCCTCAAAGACGTGGGGTGCATGCGCCCGCCGGACCCGGCCTTCTACGGCGCGTACGCGGGGCTCGTCGCGACGGTGAGCTACTTCCAATCGCGCACCTACGGGGCGGGCTACACCGACGCGTGGTGCGGCGTGCCCGACTCCTTCACGCGCGCCAGCGTGGCCTCGATGAGCGGCATGACGTCGACCTTCGCGTTCTCGTCGACGTCGGTGTGCCCTTCGCCCTTCACCACCGTGCTGCGCTGCGAGTACTACCGCATGCGCCCGTCGTACGCGCTCATCATGTTTGGCACCAACGACGTGATGGCGAACGTCAACGCGACGCTCGTCGACGCGCTCGCGCGCTACCGCGCCAACATGCAGAACATCGTGGCGCAGTCGATCACCGACGGCGTCGTGCCGGTGCTCAGCACCATTCCTCCGCTCCTGCGCACGAGCGAGGTGACGCAGGCGATGGTCGACCGCGTGGCCTCCTACAACCAGGTCGTCATCGACGTGGCCGCGGCCAACAGCGTGCCCCTCTGGAACTACAACCGCTCCCTCGTCGAGCTCGGCGCGGGCGACAACTACGGCGTCAGCAGCGACGGCATCCACCCGAGCATCTACCGCGGCAGCGACGGCGCGAACTTCACCGCGGCCGCGCTGCACTACGGCTACAACGTGCGCAACCTCGGGGCGATCCAGGTGCTCGACGCGCTGCGCGCCGTCGCCGGTGGCTCCGCACCGCCTCCGCCTCCGCCTCCCCCGTCGACCTCCTCCTCCCGCAGAGCAACGCGGGCCACCGCCGCTACGTCGCCTTCCGCAACCTCCGCGGGGAGTGAAAAGGATTCTGCTGGGCAGCTGTGCTATGGGCCGCGCTGAAGCTGCGGGCGCAGCGACGGTGTCCCCGAATGGCGAAGCGGGGG
>CAISKJ010000987.1 GCA_903885885.1 uncultured delta proteobacterium | reverse complement strand
CGCTGCGCCCCGCGCTGCCTCGCGACGGCGCCGAGGCCCTCACCCGCATGCAGATCGAGATGACGCTCGACGTGATGTCTTCTTCGCTCGTCTCCTGGGTGCACGGCCTCGTGACGCGCGGGCACCTCGCCCAGCACGGCCGCGTGTACGCGATGACCAGCGAGGGCAGCCGCTCGGCCCTCGCCGACTACGGCGCCGTGAGCGCCGCCAAGGCTTCATTGGAAGCGTGGACGCGCCAGCTCGCCCTCGAGGGCGCGCGCCGCGGGTTCACCGCCAACGCCATCTGCGCGGGGGTCACGCGCACGCCCGCGCTCGAGAAGATCCCCGGCCACGAGGCCATCGCGGCGAAGGCCGTCGTGCGCAACCCGCACGGGCGCCTCACCACCCCCGACGACGTGGCCCAGGCCCTCGTGGCCCTCGCCGGGCCCGAGACGCGCTGGATCAACGGGAACACGATTTTTGTCGATGGCGGCGAGGCCGCGGCGGGGTGAGAGAGACGGTCAGCGGCGCAGGAGGCCGAGCACCTGCTCGAGCACCGGCGTCACCTGCGTGAGGGCGTCGGGCTCGACGGTGGCCACCACGCCGACCTCTTGCCAGCGGCGCTGTTGCGAGGCATCGCCGCCCACGGTCACGATGCGCGTGTAGCGCGTGTCGGGGTGACGCAAGAGCGCGCCGAGCCAGCGGCCGTCGTCGACGTTGGGGGCCGGCAGCGCCACCACGACGGCGTCGATGAGGCCCGCGCCCGCGGAGAGGAGGCCGATCTCGGCGAGGCTGGCCACGGGGTCGACCTGCACGAGCACTTCGAAGTGCGCGGAGAGGAGCTCGCGCAGGGCGGCCACGCGCGTCGGGTCGCGGTCGACCACCATCACCCGCGGGCGCTCGGGCGCGAGGTCGGCGGGGATCTCCATGTTGTACCGACGGAGAAACGACAGGAGCGAGCGGCGGCGGAAGCGGAGGTGACGACCGGGGGTGCGAAAGGCCTCCATGTCGCCCTTCTCGACCCAGTTGTGCACGGTCTTGAGGTCGACGTTCCAGATGCTGGCGACCTGCGAGGCGACGAAGATGGGCTCCTTCGGGGCGATGGGCACGCGGCGCCGGGGCTTGCCCAGGCGGGCCTGCGAGGCGCGCTCGGCCACGCGCGACTGCAGCGCGTTGGCCTGCAGGTCGAGGATCTCGTTGAGGCCGTGGAGGCGCCCGTGGGGCACCACGGCCACCACGCCGGGCTCCGTCGCGGGGGCGTTGGAGGCGTCGTCGGGGGTGATGAGCACGAAGTGGGGCGGCTCTTCGCCCACGCGGTCGCGGGCCGATTGGATCCACGCGCGGGCGTCGAAGCCCGGCATCGGGAGCGAGAGCACCGCGAGGTCGGGCGGCGCCCCGGCGCCGGTGCGCTCGCCCAACGAGATGAGCGCAGCGTACGGGTCGTCCCAGAGATGAAGGTAATACCTCGGCGTAGACCAGAGGCCGAGCATCGGGTCGCCCGTGGTGGCGTTGCCGGGGCTCGTCGGCGACGAGGGGTCGAGGGCGGCCTCTTCGCCCGGACGCACGAGGTGAAGCGAGCGCACGAGGGCTGTTCGCGCGGCCTCGCTGGGCTCGATCACCAGCACGTGGGGGCGATCCTGGAGGAGGTCGTCGGGGATGGGATAGCCCCAGCGCGAGAGGAAGCGCAGCACCGCCGCGTGCTTGAATCGCAGGTGGCCGCCGGGGGTGCGAAAGCTCTCGAGCTCCGCCGGGTCGTCGGAGTTATCGTGACGATCGCACCAGTTGTGAATGGTCTTCAGGTCGACGTCACAGATCGAGGCGAGCTGCGAAGCGAGATAAACCGGCTCGCGGATTGAGTCTCGGGCCGAGTCCGAACGCCTGGGAGATGCCTTGGTGTTTTCCATCGTGGTCATTGCGGCGATACCCGAGTGAGTGTGCGCAGGGGCGGTGGCACAGAGTCCCATCGCACACGGGCGCCCATCACCGATGAGGCTCCCGTGCGTTGCCCGTTTCTGTGGGGAGGGAACCTAACGCGAAGCGTGATTTTCGGAAGGGGGCCGCGTGAATCACGGAGAATCCAAGCGCGATCGCACGGTCGAGCTAGGCGATCGCGACCCAGGAGCCTTCGTTGTAGAGAAACCTTGTCGCGAGCGCGGCGCCGTCGGCGCTGGTCGCGGGCGGGAGCACCACGCAGGGCGTGTCGCCCTCGAGCACGACGGTGGGCTCGACGGGCTCGATGCGCGCGGGGGCGCAGGCGAGGGCCTCGTCGACGGAGCGCGCGTGGCGGAGCGTGTCGAGGGTGCGCCACGTGGGCGGGGCCAGCACGATCTCGCGGCGCGCGGCGCGGGCG
>CAISKJ010000986.1 GCA_903885885.1 uncultured delta proteobacterium | reverse complement strand
GCTGCAGCCGCATCGTGCGCACCACGAGGTCGCGCGCGGCGTCGAGGGGCATCACCTCGCGCGCCACGGCGGCGTGCACGAGCTCGAGCAGTGCGGCCACGCGCAGGTCGGGCCACGGCAGCGAGCGCAGCGCGGCCACGGCGCCGCTCGGGTCGTCGGCCTCGGGCGCAGGGCCCGGCCAGGCCTGACGGTGCGCGGGCGGGAGCGCCCCCACGTGCGAGAGAAAGTTCACCACGAGCTGCGCCGCGGGCGCGGGCGCGAGGGTGTTCAGCGTGAGGCGCCGCGAGGCCGTGCCGAGCACGAGGTCGTGGGTGAGCATCCCCGTCTTGAGCGAGGCCTCGGTGAGCGCCGCGTAGGGGAGATCGACCGGGCTGTCGCCGTGCGCGAGGATCCTCCGGTCGGTGAGGGCGATGAAGCGCGCGCCGTCTTCGGCCACGGTCTCGTCGAGAAAGGCGATGAGCTCCTCGCCCGCGTCGTGGTCGAGCCACGAGGCCGCGAGGTTCGACGCCGCGTGGAGGGCGCCCGCGGGGATGCACGGCGCCACGCGCAGGCGCTCGTGGCGGAGCACGTGCGCGGCCGCCTCGCCCACGGGGCCGATCACGGGCGCGTGCCCGAAGGCGAAGCGCGACGCGCCGCGGTTGTAGAACGCGATGGCGCGCAGGGCCCGGCGCATGGCCACGGCGCTCGACTCGACCATGCCCGGAAGGGTCACCACGCCCATCGTGGTGGTGAGCGTGCCAGCCGAACCGCCGCTGCGCCCCGACGGCGGCGGCGTCGGCGCGTACACGATGGCCTCGAGCGGAACCCGCGCGCGCGGATCGTCGAAGTACACCGCGCGGTCGGTCACGAGCATGCCGGCCTTGCCCGAGGCGAGCACCGAGCTGTCGACGAGGAGCAACGGGGTCTCGCCGTACGCGGGCTGCGCGAAGGTGAGCACGCCCTGGAGCTTCTTCGCAGGAATGTCGGGCGTGATCGCGAGGCCCGCCGACGACGCGACGCCGCCGATCGCGGCGCGGAGAAACACGGGAGGCGGGCACGGGCTCGGGGCCGCTGCGCTTCGATACATCGCGCGCCCAGCCTTCTCAGTGGCCCTTGGGCTGCGGGGCTTTCAGCATCGCGTCGCGCTGCTCGCGGAGGTTCCACGGCAGGGCGCCGTACACGTCGTCGAAGAGGCCCTCGCGCGCGGGCGGGCCGTGCCGCTCGGCCTCGGTGATGGCCGCGGAGATCTCCGCCGCGAGCTCCTCGAGGAGGGCCGCGTCGCGCGCGTCGTCGGTGAGCCCGCGGTGCACCATGAGCTTCCGGAAGCGCTCCACCGGGTCGCGCTGGGCCCACAGGGCCACCTCGTCGTTGGAGCGGTAGCGCGTCGGGTCGTCGCTCGAAGAGTGCGCGCCCATGCGGTACGTCACGCTCTCGACGAAGGTGGGCCCGTCGCCGCGGCGGGCGCGCGCGGCCGCGTCGCGCATCACCTCGTACACGGCGAGGGCGTCGTTGCCGTCGACGCGCACGCCGGGGATGCCGTACGCCACGGCCTTGCTCGCGAAGGTGGGCGCCGCCGTCTGCGCGCGGCTCGGCACCGAGATGGCCCAGTGGTTGTTCTGACAGACAATGACCACCGGCGCGCGAAACCGCGCCGCGAAGGTGAGCGCGTTGTGCACGTCGGGCTCGCTCGTGGCGCCGTCGCCGCAGAAGCCCACGGCGATGGTGCCCGCCCGCTGCGCGCGCATGGCCATGGCGGCCCCCACGGCCTGCGGCACCTGCGGCCCGATGCAGCTCGACCAGGCCACCTGGTTCACCGCGCGGCCCGAGAAGTGGCTGGGCATCTGGCGGCCCTTCTGCACATCGAGCGAGTTGCCCCAGCACTGGGCGAGGTAGGTCGCCAGGGGAAAGCCCCGCACGAGCATCACCGCGCCCTCGCGCAGGCCCGGAAACACCCAGTCGCCCGCGTCGAGCGCGAAGCCCGTGGCGATGGGCGTCGCCTCCTGCCCCTTCACCTCGCCGTAGAACCCGATGCGCCCCTGCCGCTGCACGAGGAGCATCTTCTCGTCGAGCAGGCGCAGGCGCCGCAGCTCGCGGTACATCTTCGCGAGGGCGGCGTCGTCGAGGCCGACGTCGCGCGTCGCGCGCCCCTCGTCGTCGAGCACGCGCAAGAGGCCAAACATCGGGTCGTCGGAGGCAGCGATCACGTCGGGCATGGCGCCGCGGACGCTACCAGAAGGCACCCCGCCGTCGCTACCCGAGCGCGTCGCGTCGCACCCGGCGCCACAACGACGCATCGCCCTCCACGAGGGCCAGCTTCTCGTCGCGGCTCAACTGCTTGAGCGCGTACTCGAGGCGCCGCGCGTCGGTGGGGGGCTGGCGCCCGCGCTTCCACGCCACCGTCACCGGGAGCCGCGCGCGCGTGTACTTCGCCCCCTTGCCCGCGTTGTGCGCCGCCAGCCGCGCGTCGAGGTCGCGCGTGATGCCGGTGTAGAGCGACCCGTCGCGGCACCGAAGCATGTACACCGTCCACCACATCGCGCGGGCGCCCTATACCGCGGAACATCGCCGCTCACCTACACCGTCGACGCACCGCGCGGGCTGTGTGAAGACTGCGCCCATGATCTCGGTGCGAGGGCTCGTGAAGGAGTACCGCGTCCCCGTGCGCGACCCCGGCCTCGCGGCGGCGCTGCGCGCGCTCGTGCACCGCAAGTACCGCACGGTGACCGCGGTGGGAGGCATCGACCTCGACCTCGCCGCGGGCGAGCGCGTGGGCTTTCTGGGCCCCAACGGCGCGGGCAAGACCACCACGCTCAAGTGCATGGCGGGCCTGCTCACGCCCACCGCGGGCACCGTGCGCGTCGGCGGCCACGACCCGCACGCCCGCGACCCGGCCTTTCTGCGCACCATCACCCTCGTGGCGGGGCAAAAACAGCAGCTCCTGTGGGACCTCCCCCCGAGCGAGACCTTCGCGCTCAACCGGGCCATCTATGATGTTCCCGTGGGCAAGTTTCGCACCACGCTCGACGAGCTGGTGTCGCTGCTCGACCTCAGCGCCGTGCTCGACAAGCCCGTGCGTCAGCTCTCGCTCGGTGAGCGCATGAAGTGTGAGCTCGCGGCGGCCCTCCTCCACCGTCCGCGCGTGCTCTTCCTCGACGAGCCCACCGTGGGCCTCGACGTGGTGATGCAGGCGGCCGTGCGCCGCTTCGTCAAGACCGTGCTCGCGACGTGCTGCAACACCCTCAAGTCGCGCGTGCTGAGCAAGGT
>CAISKJ010000985.1 GCA_903885885.1 uncultured delta proteobacterium | reverse complement strand
CTGGCACCTCACGGCACGTGCCAGGCACCGTTTCCGGGTGGCGCATCCGCGCGGGCCATCTCGGCGAAGCCGCTCCCCCATGCACGACTCGCTCAACGCCCCCCTCTTCCGTCCGTGGATGCGCCACTGGCTCATGGCCGCCGGCATCTACAACCTGCTCTGGGGCGCCTGGGTCGTTCTCGCCCCCGACGCGCTGTTTCGCATCGTCGGGATGGACGCGCTCTCAGGCCCTGGCCGCGGAATCTGGCAATGCCTCGGCATGGTGATCGGCGTGTACGGAATCGGCTACCTCTGCGCGTCGCGCGACCCCGTGCGGCACTGGCCGATCGTGCTCGTCGGATTGCTCGGAAAGATCTTCGGGCCCGTGGGTTTCGTGTGGACGGCGTCGCGCGGCGAGATCCCGTGGACCTTCGGCGCAACGATCCCGACCAACGACCTGATGTGGTGGATTCCGTTCGCGCTCACACTGCGCGCGGCGTGGCGGCGCTGAGGCGCAGAACCCGAATTTCGGCGGGAATGTGCTTCGCTCCGTCCCCGCGCTCGGGCAGCATGCAACGAACAGCATGCGCTTCGCCCTCTCCACCCTGCTCTTCCTCGCCTCCGCCGCCGTCGCACACGCCGACTGCCCGGCCGATCTGAGCGGTGATCTAGTCGTCAACGGCTCGGACCTCGCCATCGTCCTCTCGAGCTGGGGCACGACCACCGGCGACGTGACCGGCGACGGCATCACCGACGCGAGCGACCTCGCCAGCGTGCTCAGTGCGTGGGGCGCGTGTCCCGCGAACATCGACTGGACGCTGCTCACCACGACCAACGGCACGGTCACCAACGCCATCGACGCGACCGGCGCCGTCGTCAAGAGCTGGACCGGCGCGGCGGGCGGCGCGAGCGTCGCGTACCTGCGACCCGACGGTTCGCTCGTGCGGCCGACGGTGCACACCGCGGGCGTGTTCAACGGCCCCGTGCGTGGCGGGCGCATCCAGATCTTCGGGCCGTCGGGGGCGCTCACCAACGACCTGCTCGTCTCGACGAGCACCTTCCAGCAGCACCACGATGTCCGCCCGATGCCGAACGGCAACATCCTCTGCATCGTGTGGGATGGCCACACGCTGGCCGAGGCGCAGGCCGCGGGCCGGCAGACGATCACGGGCGCGTTCTGGCCCGATGCGATCCTCGAGATCAAGCCGACGGGCACGTCGACCTACGACATCGTCTGGCGCTGGAACCTGTGGGACCACCTGATCCAGGGCGTGAACCCCGCGCTCGCGAACTACGGCGTGGTGGCCGATCACCCCGAGCTCATCGACATCAACCTCGGCATGGTCGCGGGCGGCGACTGGACGCACTGCAACTCGATTGACTACGACCCCGTGCGCGACCAGATCCTGTTCAGCTCGCGCACGCTGAGCGAGGTGTTCGTGATCGACCACTCGACGACGACGGCGCAGGCCGCGTCGCACACGGGCGGCGCGCGCGGACGCGGCGGCGACATCCTCTACCGCTGGGGCAACCCCGGGAACTACGGGCGCTCGACCGCGAGCAATCGCTTCCTGTACGTCGTGCACGGCGCGACCTGGATCCGCGCGGGCATGCCGGGCGCGGGCAACATCATGATGTTCAACAACGGCGACCGCGCAGGAACGACCAACGACTACTCGAGCGTGTACGAGATCGTTCCGCCGCGCGACGCGAAGGGCAACTACACGATCGACGCGGCGAGCGCATTCGGTCCGCTCGCGCCCGCGTGGACCTACGGCGGCGTGAACGAGATCAACGGCGGACCGACGCAGTGCGGCGCGTTCCGCACGCTCGACAACACGACGCTCATCACGCTCACGAGCTCTGGCCGCACGTTTGAAGTGAACTCCGCCGGCACCGTGATCTGGGACCGTGCGAACACGGGGCTCACGATCGCACGCGCGCCGCGCTATCGCCTGGTCAACGGGCTTTGGTACGGGCCGTGAATCACGGCTCGATCCACTGACCGCTCCAGGCTCCGTCCGCGCCGCGCGTGAAGCGCGCACGCTGATGGCCCTCGCTCGCGAGATACAGCCAGTCGATCTCGGTGGCGTGCGTGACCACCACGCCAAAGTTCGCACGCGCGGGGATCGTCTCGTCCTCGGTCGGTCGTCGATCGAGGATGTTCGGCGGAAGGTTCGGCGACGGCCCGTCGCACGCGCTTCCTGGCGCGCGGGGCGCGAGGTACGCGCGCCTGCTCGAGAGCCCGGTGTTGGCCCACGCCGCATCCGCCACCGCGCCATCGCCGACGAACGCCGCCTGCGCCGCGATGCGCACCTGCAGCTTGAGCTCGGGCGCGTAGAAGAGCCACGACACGCGCGCATCACGCGCGATCTCCGCCAACTTGCCGCTGCGGCGGTCGGTGTGGCAGCAGACCTCGCACGCCTCGGGCGTCACGCGACGGAGCACGACGCTGCGCACGCGCGGCGCATCGTCGACGCCGCGCGTAGCGAGCGACGCCACATGAAAGCCGTGGTGCCGATCGACGGCACCACGGCTGAGTTCCGACCAAAGGTCG
>CAISKJ010000984.1 GCA_903885885.1 uncultured delta proteobacterium | reverse complement strand
CGCATCGGCGCTGCCCGCATCGGCGCTGCCCGCATCGGCGCTGCCCGCATCGGCGCTGCCCGCATCGGCGCTGCCCGCATCGGCGCTGCCCGCATCGGCGCTGCCCGCATCGGCGCTGCCCGCATCGGTGCTGCCCGCATCGGTGCTGCCCGCATCGGTGCTGCCCGCATCGGTGTTGCCCGCGTCGGTGCTACCCGCGTCGGTGTTGCCCGCGTCGGTGCTGCCCGCGTCGGTGTTGCCCGCGTCGGTGTTGCCCGCGTCGGTGCTGCCCGCGTCGACCACGTCGGCCGCCGCGGCATCCGGAGTCGTCGGGTCTGGGTCTGACCCACACGCACCGAGAGAAATTGCAACAATTCCAGCGAAAACCAGGTTCAATTTCGGCTTCATGGGGCGCAATTATCATAAACCCGAATCTGAGGCGCAAAAAAGCGAACCATTGTGCGCCCCCGGCGCACAGTAAGACGCTGCGTGCGAGCGGTCGGGCGTTGCCTCGCGTTGCCATTCGAGAGGGCAGATGAAAGAAGTGCCTTCGATGCCTCCCCATCGCGTCGGTCTTTGGTTCGCAGCCTCGCTCGCAGCCGCCGCGCCCGCGGCGTGGGCGCAGGCACCGCAGTGTTCCACCTGCGAGGCGTGCACGGCCGCGCTCGCCGCGCCCAACGCGCAGGTCGAGCTGTCGGGCGACCTCGCGCTCCACGGCGCGGGTCCCTGCGTGGTGATCCGCGGCGAGGGCGCGCGCCTCAACGGCCGCGGGCACGTGCTCCTCGCGCAGCCCGGCGGGGGCGTGGGCGTTCGCGTCGAGGCCGCCGACGTCAACGTGCGCAGCCTGCGCGTGACGGGCGCCGACGTGGGCGTCGCCGTCGTGGGCGCGCGCGACGTCACCCTCTACGCGCTCACCGTCGAGGCCCGCGCGGTGGGCGTCTCCGTCGAGCGCTCGGCCAGCGCGCGCCTCGACCGCGTGCGCACCGTCGGCGGCCGCGTGGGCGTCTCCTTCGGCGCGCGCGACGACGGCGCCTGCGACGCCGGGCTCCCCATGCGCAGCCCCGGCGCGGTGGTGCTCCGCTCGACGATCGAGGGCGCCCGCACGGGCCTCGCCGCCTGCGACGCGCGCCCGGTGCTCACGGCCAACACGGTGACGCACAACGAGGTCGGCGTGGTGCTCGGCGCGCCCGCTGCGGTCGCGGGCCCCGGCGGCGACGCCCCCTACGACGCGTGCGTGTGCGCGCCCACCCTCGAGGCCCTGCGCCCCTCCACGTCGGCGGTGTTCAGCTCGGGCTGCGGCAGCTGCCAGGTGCACGAGGGATGGATGCCCTCGCTCCGCCGCCGCGGCGGCGACCTCTTCGTGCGCGAGAGCGCGCCCGGCACCGACGAGGCGCAGACGCGCTTCGACCGCTACGCGTGGCGCTGCCTCCCCGCCGTGATGGACTCGCTGGGCATCCCCGGCTGCGTGCCCAACTACGCGTGCGCGGCCAGCGGCGCGGTGTCGAAGCGCCGCGAGGGCGCCGAGCTCGTGCTCGACACCTCGGTGCAGAGCGAAGACGAGGTGCTCGCCTTCGCGCAGGGCTGCGCCAACGCGGCCCTCGGGCGCTACGGGCGGGGCGCGCGCTGCGTGCTCCAGGGCCTCGCCGACAACAACCTCTGCGGCAACCGCACCGTCGACCTGCGCGCCAGCGACGGGGCCGCGCGCGGCGCCCGCAACCGCTGCGGACGCGTCGAGGGCTGGTCCGAAGGCGACCGCGAGGGGTGCTCGCTGCGCTGCGAAGACGCGCCCATCGCCCTGCCCCTCGCGCCGCCCGCGCCGCCCGCCCCCGACGGGCCTGTGACCACCGTCACACCCCCGCCCGCGACGCCCGTCTCGGCAGCGCCCGCGTCGCCGTCGAGCGACGGCCCGCTCTACCTCGTGGGGGGGCTCGTCGCAGCCGCGCTCGCGGGCGCCTGGGCCTTTCGCAGGCGCTGAGCTACCAGGCGAGCACGAGCTTGCCCACGGTGTCGTTGCGCTCCATGCGCGCGTGGGCCTCGCGCACGTCGCCCATCGGGAGCACCGCGTCGACGACGGGCCGCAGCACGCCCGACGCGAACAGCGGCAGCACGGCGCGCGTGAACTCCCGCGCGAGCGCGGCCTTCTCCTCGAGCGGGCGCGCGCGCAGCACCGTGCCCAGCACGCGCAGGCGCTTCATGAGCAGCGGCGCGAGCGACACGTCGGCCTGCGCGCCCCCCATGAAGCCCAGCATCACCAGGCGCCCGAGGGGCGCCATCACCTGGAGGTTCTCCGCGAGGTACGCGGCCCCTACGGCGTCGAGCACCACGTCGACGCCGCGCGCCCCCGCGAGGTGCGACACCTCGTCGGCGAAGCGCCCGTCGCGCACCACGACCCCCTCGCCGAGCCCGAGCGCGCGCACCCGCTCGAGCTTCTCCGACGAGCGCGCCGTGCCGATCACGCGCACGCCCGCCGCGCGGCACAGCTGCACCGCGGCGGTGCCGACGCCGCTCGCGACGGAGTGCACCAGCGCCACCTCGCCCATGGTCACCTTCGCTTGAAGAAACAGCGCGTCCCACGCGGTGAGAAACACCTCGGGCACCGCCGCCGCGTCGGTGAGCGACATCGCCGCGGGCACCGCGATGAGCTCCCGCGCGTGCGCCACGACGCGCTCGCACATCGCGCCGCCGCTCGTGATGGCCATCACGCGGTCGCCCACGGACCACTCGCGCACGCCCTCCCCTACGACCGCCACGGTGCCCGCGAACTCGAGCCCCGGAACGTCCGCCGGCGCGCCCGCAGGCGCCGGATACAGGCCCTTGCGCTGCATCAGGTCGGCGCGGTTGAGCCCCGCGGCGGCCACCGCGACGAGCACCTCGCCGTACCCCGGTTCGCGCACCGCCACGGACGACACCTCGAGCACATCGACCCCGCCGGGCTCACGAATGCGTACCGCGCGCGCCATCTCGCTCATGGCGGTGAGAGGTATCACCGACGGTCGCGTCCGCGCACGCTTGTCGTGGGTCGGGCGACGCGCACAAGTCCGTTGTGGCGTGACCGACAACCGGCGAAGATGAAGCGCCCCTCGACCTCTATACCCTGCTACGAGAACCCGCATGAGCGACACGATCAACCCCCTCGAAGTGCCTCCGATCGACCGCCCCGACTGGCCGCGGCACGCGCCCGGCGAGTATCCGATCCTCGTGTGCGTGCAGTTCGACGACACGGGCCACAACGCCCTCGAGCAGGCCATTCGCCTCGCGGCCACGCACGGCCGCGCGCCGCTGCACGTCGCGCACATCATCGCCGACACCAGCGTGTCGGGCCGCAAGTCGGTGATCACCCGGCACACCAACGAGCTCGAGTCCGCCGAGCGTCAGCTCAGCGAGTTTGTCGAGGCCCGCCTCGGCGACCGCGCGCTCGACGTGAAGCATCACGTTCGCATGGGCGAGGTCGTCGAGACGGTGTTTCAGCTCGCCCTCGACTACGACGTCGAGGTCATCGTGGTGGGCACGCACGGCCGCACGGGCGTGCGCAAGCTCGCCTTCGGCTCCGTGGCGCAGAAGCTCGTCGAAGCCGCCCGCTGCCCCGTTCTCATCGCGACCCCGCGCGACTACGCGGGCATGTCGCAGACGCTCATCCCCGACCCGCCCCGCCTCGACGATCAGGGCTGAGCGCTACCCGCGCGCGCTCACCGACGGTCTCCGCGCCGCGAAGCGTCGGAGCACATCCACCCCATCACGCCGAATGCTCACCGCCGGCCGCGCGGCCTTCACCCGCGCGAGGGCCTCGTCGGCGCTCGCCGCGTAGCCCGCGGCGTAGACCACCGCGCACGCCAGCAACGCGCTGCGGCCGCGCCCGAAGGCGCAGTGAATGAACACCTTGCGACCGTCGCGCAGGTGACCCATCACCACGTCGACGAGCATGTCGAGGTCGGCATCGCGCGGAAACGTTCGGTCGAGCAGCGCGTGGCTCACGCGCACGAAGGGCTCGCGCGAGTACGTGCGGCTCGTGGGCAGCTCCGACGTGAGGTCGACCACCACGGTCACGTCGCGGCCCTCGAGCTTCGCGCGCTCGGCGTCGAAGAGGCGCGGGCCGAGGTAGACACCGGGCATCACCTCGCACACGACCTCCTCGCGGCGCCCCTTGCGCGCGAGGGCGTAGATCACCTGGCTCACGCCCCGAAAGGGCCAGAAGACGGGCTGCAAGAGGGCGTAGCGCTCGCCCTTGAGCAGCGGCCCCGCGCGCGACCCGAAGGCGGTCACGAGGTAGAGGGCGCACACGGCGAGGAGCGAGAGGGCGGCCCACGCCGCGAGGAAGCTCACCACCTGCGAGAGGTCGAGCCACATCCACGCCATGAGCCATGTCGCGAGGTCGACGGCGAAGAGGATCGCCGTCCAACGGAGGAGGCCGCGGTCGACCGGCGACCCTGCCGCGCGGGCAGCGGGGTCGCGGTCGGCGCGCGTGGGGCGATGTTCGCCCGCTTCGGTCACGCCTTGTTGGCGGCGGCCGCCATCTCGGCGACCTCGGTGGCGAAGTCCTTCGTGGCGGCCTTCTCGATGCCTTCGCCCACTTCGTAGCGGGCGAAGCGCACGATGCTGGTGCCCGCGACGGCCTTGGCGAGGTCGCCCTGCAGCTGCACGATGGTCTTCTTCGACTCCTTGACCGACACCTGGTCGTGGAGCACCACCTCGTTGAGCCACTTCGAGACCTTGCCCTCGAGGATCTTCTCGCGCTGCGCCGCGGGGCGCGCGCGCACCTTGTCGGCGGCCTTCACGAAGCCCTCGAGCGAGCTGCGAAACTTCTCGTCGGTCTCGACGAGGGTCTTCGCCTCGGCGGCGGCGTCGGCGACCTCGCGGCCTTCCTCCTGCGCGCGCTCGACCACGAGGGCCTCGACGCGCTTCATGTACGCCGCGGGCTCGTTGGTGATGTCCGCGTCTTCCTTGTCCATGAGCGCGCTGAGAATCTCGCGCTGCTTCGACACCACGTCGGCGGGCACGTCGGACTTCTGCAGGTAGATCGGGCTCATCGAGGCCACCTGGATGGCCACGTCGTCGGCGAACTCGACCACGCGCGCGTCGGCCGCGTTGCTCGACGCGAGCTCGACCATCACGGCGATGCGCGACCCGTGGTGAATGTACGACCGCAGGAGGCCGTTGGCCGTGGTCTCGAAGAGCGCCACGCGGCGGACCGCGTGCTTCTCGCCCGAGCGCGCGGTGCACCCGTCGGCCTGCTCCTGCAGCGTCTGGCCGTTCACGTTGAGCGCGAGGAGCGTGGCGGCGTCGGGCGTGCGGTGCTCGAGCGCGGCCTTCGAAGCCGTGGCGAGGAGGTTCTTGAAGTCGTCGCCCTTGGCCACGAAGTCGGTCTGGCAGTTGACCTCGACGAGCACGCCGTGGCGCCCATCGGAGGAGAGCAGCGCGTTCACGAGGCCCTCGGCGGCGATCTTGCCCGCCTTGCCCGCGGCCTTCGTGGCGCCCTTCTTCGCGAGGATCTCCGCCGCCGCGTTCATGTCGCCGTTGGCCTCTTGGAGCGCCTTCTTGCACTCCATCATGCCAGCCTGCGTACGCTCGCGGAGTTCCTTGACCTGTGCTGCCGTGATCTCAGCCATGACACATCCTCTGTCGGTGCGATGCCGTCGCGGCACTCGTTTCGCCGCGTCGGGGGGGAAAATCTTTGTGATTCAGTCGAGGCGTTGTGCGTGACCCGTTGGCCGTTGCCCGAAGGGTCAATGGTGGAGCGCTCACGCGTTCCACCCTGCTAGCGATGCAGAGTTCGGAGGGATTCGAGGCCGATGTCGTGAGGCGGGTGTGATGCACCGGGAGCGCCTCGCAGCGCCCCCGACGTAGCACCCTCTCAGACGCTGCCCGAGCTCGAGCCCGTGTCGCTGCCGCCGGCCGAGTGCGTGCCACGGGGGCCGCCGCCGCCGCCACGGG
>CAISKJ010000983.1 GCA_903885885.1 uncultured delta proteobacterium | reverse complement strand
GGTCGGCGATGCCCATGACCAGCGGTCCTTCGGGGCCGACGACCACGAGGTCGATCCGCTCATGGAGCGCGAGCGATACCAGGCCGTCGAGGTCGTGCGCCGACACCGGGCGGACCTCTGCATCGCGTGCGATGCCCGGATTGCCTGGCGCGCACAGCACCACGTCGACCGACGCAGATGCCTTGAGTCGTGCGCAGAGCGCGTGCTCGCGCGCCCCCGAACCGATGACCAGAACACGCATCGCGGTGTTGCCCTCTCAGTGGCGAAAGTGGCGGGTCCCCGTGAACAGCATCGCGATGCCACGCGCGTCGGCCGCTGCGATCACCTCGGCGTCCTTGACGCTCCCTCCGGGCTGAACGACGGCGGTGACACCGGCGTCGGCGGCACGCTCGAGGCCGTCAGGGAAGGGGAAGAAGGCATCGGAGGCCAGTGCGGCGCCGCGCGCGAGCCCGCCCGCCTTGCTCGCTGCGACCTCGACGGACACCACTCGAGACATCTGTCCGGCGCCCACGCCGACCGTGTGGCAGTGGTCACCCTCGGCCCGAGCCATCACGATTGCGTTGGACTTCACGTGCTTGGCGACGGCCCACGCGAAGGCGAGCGCGCGGCGCTCCTCATCGGTGGGAGCGCGCTTCGTAACGACGCGTGCCTGCTCTACATCGCCGCGGCATCGCGCGTCACGCTCCTGCACCAGGAGGCCTCCGGTGACGTGCTTTGTTGTGCGCGCGGGGTCGTCGGCGGCGAGCCACGCGCCCGTCTCGATGAGCCGAAGGTTCTTCTTGGTGTGCAGGATCTTGAGCGCTTCGGGCGGGAAGGAAGGCGCCACGACGGCCTCGAGGAAGGTTTCGACGAGGGCCTTTGCGGTATCGATGTCGATCGCGCGGTTGAGCGCTACAATGCCGCCAAACGCGCTCAACTCGTCGGCGGCGCGCGCAATCCGGTAGGCTTCGACGAGCGAGCCGGCGGTGGCCACGCCGCAGGGGTTGGTGTGCTTGACCACGACCGCCGCGGGCCCGTCGAACTCGCGCACGGCCTCGAGCGCCGCATCGACGTCGACGAGGTTGTTGTACGACAGCTCCTTGCCGCCGGCGCCGACGCTCGCGGCACGGCCGACGGTGCCGTCGAGCGCGCCCACCTCGCGGTAGAACGCGCCGGACTGGTGCGGATTTTCTCCGTACCGAAGCGAGTATGCGCGCTCGTAGGAGAGGTGCAGGGAGCGCGGGTAGCGCTCGCGGCCGCCCTCGGCATCGAGGCCCGAGAGGTACATTGCGATGGCGCCGTCGTAGCGGGCTGTGTGTGCGAAGGCCTTGCTCGCGAGCGCCACGCGAAGATCGTGGCCGACATCGCCGCTCGCCTCGATCTCGGAGAGCACCGCGGGGTAGTCGGCCGGGTCTACGACGACCGTGACGCGCGCGTGGTTCTTCGCGGCCGCGCGCACCATGGCCGGGCCGCCGATGTCGATCTTCTCGACGAGCTCGTCGTGCGTCGCGCCCGGGCGACGCAAGGTATCTTCGAAGGGATAAAGGTTGACCACGACGAGGTCGATGGGAGCGCCACCGATCGAAGCGAGCGCCTCGCGGTCGTCGTCGCGCTCTCGCATCAGGATCGCGCCGTGCACCTTCGGGTGCAGTGTTTTGACGCGCCCCTCCATGATCTCGGGGGAGCCCGTGTATGCGCTGACGTCGGTGACCTGGAGGCCCGCCTCGCGGAGCGCCTTGGCGGTGCCGCCGGTCGAGAGGACCTCGATGCCACGGGCAGTAAGTGCCTGGAGAAAGGGAGCGAGGCCTCGCTTGTCGCTCACGGAGACGAGCGCGCGTCGGATCGACATCTGTTGAACTCCTCGTGTGCCCCGCAGCTACCACGGGACGGGGCGAGGAGGGTATTCAGTCGTCGCAGTAGTCAGAAAGCGCAGCCATCTCGCCGAGGGCCTTGAGCTTCGCGAGGCCGCGGGTCTCGAGCTGCCGGATGCGCTCGCGGGTGAGGTTCATGATCTCGCCCACCTCTTCGAGCGTGATTCCTCCGCGGTCGGCGATGTCGAGCGCGCAGGTCTCCGGGAGATCCCAGACTTCGAGGTCGGGGAAGTTCACCTTGATCGACCCCGTGCGCTCGTTCACGTCGAGGTAGAGGTGGTGCTTGCAGCTCACGAAGGGGCAGGGGCGCTCAGCGTGAGGGCCGTGCTGGCAGTCACCGCGCGAGCGAGGGCGCTCGTACTCGGTCTCCGGGAAGAGCATCCTCCCGCGCTCCAGCTCGCGCTTGCTCAGGCGCTTGATGGAGATCGTGCGGGCTCGCACGCGCGACTTGCGGCGCGACGACTCGTCGTCGAGCTCCTCCACCTGCGTGAGGTCGAGCGCATGCGCGAGTCCTACCTGGGCCTCTTCCGTGATCGCCACGTCGCGCCCGCTCACCTCGATCGGTCCCATCGTCATCATCGTGCGGTCCTCCCGAATTACTGCGTGATCCGCCGCGTGCCCGCGCGGCGGAGTCCCCATTGTGTCTGTTGCTGCGCCCGCGCCTTTAGCCACAGGGGAGCCCTCGCGTTGCACGCCCCGTGCGCCGCGTCCCCCGTGAGCCGCGTTCGCAGCTCTCAACCCTCGCGCTGATCGAACCACCGGGTGGCGCTAGAGGTGCGCCATACGGCTTGATTTAAGCTATTCTATTGCCGACAAAGAGGGTCTCCTTCGCGCCTGGTGCCGCGTGGCGACAACTCGGGTAAGGGGAACCCCTCTGCCTTCTACCCAGCCTTCTGCCCGTCGTTTCCGACGCTACGAACCCTGGTTCCGCTGCCTCTTCGGCCTTCGACCGCCCGGAGGCGCTGTATCAGGTCCGTCGCCGATCCCATCGCATCGCGCAGCTCTCTGCGGCACTGCTCTCGGCCGATCGCGTCGTCCTTCGCTGCGAGGGCCCTCTCCATTGCATCGAATATCTGTCGGACGTGTGCCTCGAGATGGTCGATTTCGTGGCGGATCAGCAGTGCCTTCGATCGGATCTCCTCGATGCCGTACCCTTCGCTCAGAAGCTTTTTTATCTCAAGAATCTGACGAAGAATTTCTGTCGGATACTGTCCCTGCGATCCGCCCTGACGTCCGCGATGGCCGACCCGCACGCTGCGCGGGAGAAGGTCGAGCTGCACATACTTGCGAAGCGATGCCTCGCTGAAGCGCACGCCCAACACTTCGAGCAGCGTCACGATCTCCGCGGCGGCGACCCCAAAGGGATGCTCCGCTTCGATCTTGACCAGCTCAGCCTCGGACCACTTTCCCTTCACGTTTGTCACCCTCGTAGACCGCTGTCGCAGCCGACGAAAGTGTCATTCGCTTGAATCGAACCGGCTCGTCAAGAAACCCGTCACAACCGCTTCGTCGTGACGGGACCTCTAGTGCCGCAGTCCGCCAACGGACACAAGGTCGGATCATTCGTTCAGTGCGCCGAGAGGCGCGGCAAGCCCGCGGAGCTCCAGTCGAAAGCGCCCTGAAACAAGGGAGCGCGAGGTGCGTCGCCCCTTACGCACGGCGGGGGGCGCCAGCCTGCAAGGCCTTGCGGCGTGCAGTCAGAGAACGTCCGCGACCCAAGTCGTTGAATTTGGGAGGGAATTCCCCTCGCGAGGCCCTCCGTTGGCGACGGCGGTGTCCACGTATCAAGTGTTCAGCGTTGACTCGCATCGCCGGAGCCCGACTCGAGCCGTGCGCGCGGCGAAGCGTGCCCTTTGCGCAACGCCAGGGCGCGCGATTCCGGCCTGACATCAAGGGGTTGCTGCGCATCGCCCGGCGTGAGGGGGCGTCGTCTGGGGGCGTAGAACGCCCGCCGCCGCGAAAATGTTGCCGCGTGTCGGCGCCGCGAAATCCTCTGCGGGAAGGGGGGAATCGCCGGACGCGAAGATCGCGACGCCGCGCGCCGGGCCCGCGCGAAACTCTGTGTGGGTGATCATCTCGCCCGCGCGAATGCCCTGCAGAAAGACCATTCCCGACGGTTCGAGGGGCTCGCCGGACGCGATGGGGCAGGCCGCGAAGGCCCCCGCAGCGCGCGCGCCGGCACCCTCGACGACCGCGAAACGTACGCGTGACCGGGTCGTGTCTGTGTGGGGGCCGAAGAGGAGCCCGACCCACGTCGCCGGGGTGACGGTCGCGCCGTTGCCCGTAAAAACAATGCGATTCTGAGTGTCGCCGCCGTCGGCGACGAGGGCGCCGGGGTGGTCCCAGCCCACGTCGAGCTCGGCGTCGTCCTCGAACGCGACGGTGGTCCCTGGGGCGATGATGAGCCGCGGCGCGTTGGTGCCCTCGACCAGGATCCGCGCGGCGCGACGGATCCGATACCGACAATTTATTCCGGGGTTTCGCCACGTTGCATCGGTCTGAACGGTTCGACCGCGCGCCGCGACGAAGATGTCAGGGTGCTCGTTGCGCCCGTAGTCCCCGTCGGGGAGCGTGCGCACCTGGCCTGCGTCGGCGAAGAACACGGCGCCCGGTCCGACGGTGTTCGTGATGCGAAGCTCGCGAGATCGCGAAGAAAATCCCGCTTCGCCGAGCATGGCGATACCCCACCCCGTGCTCTCTTGCACCGTGACGTGATCGAGGTCGAGCCCCGCTGCCATCCACGATCGGATGCCCGCCGAGGGCTCGCCGCGCTGCGGTGGCTCGGCGCCGCCGTGGGCGATCGTGGTGTGCGAAAGGCTGCTTGTTGGCAGGGCTCGCGCGCGAATCTCGACGCCGATCCAGTCGCCCGCGGTCGGGCGGTCGCTGGCTGAGTCGAAGAGCACGGGCTCGCTGGCGGTGCCTGCGGCGACGAGACGCGCGTCGTCTTGCACGACGAGGTCACGGCCGGTGCCCACGAGCACGACGGCGCAGGGCTCGACGCGCACGGTGGCGCCCGCGACGATGTGCATCCCGTTGGGGAGTCGGTGCGGCGAGCCGGCGCGGGTCCACGTCTCGGAGCCCGTGACCGTGCCGCCGTGGACTGTGCCGCGCCCCCAGCGCGCGCGCGGGGTCGAGGCGGGGCAGCCCGCTGCGGGGGTGCGCCCGACGGTGATCACGCTCCCGGCGTCGCGGACGCGATCGGTCTCGGGCGTAGGGATCGCGTCGTCGGGCGCGCGCCGCTCGCACGCGGCGAGCGCGAGCAGACCGAACACAAGGGCATGGTGGGAGGCCATCACCCGCGAAGATACGGCCATCGCGCGGTGCGCGGCGCTACGACGTTTGTGCTCGCGCGGAGGGCGCGCGCTCTGGCACTGTCCCTCGTTCGGTACGGCGATGATCCTGCGTGATCCAGTGCATGGCCTCGTGGCCTTTGAGCGCGCCGCTGAGAAGGTGGTGCCCGCCCTCATGGATACGCCCGAGGCCCAGCGCCTGCGGCGCATTCGCGCGTTGGGGGTAGCCTCGCTCGCGTTTCCGGGGGCCGAGCACTCGCGCTTCGCCCATGCGATCGGCGCCGCGCACGTGATGTCTCGCTTTCTCGCGCGGGTTGGGCCTCTCGCGCGGGCGATCGATCCGGCGTTCGAGCTCAGCCCGCGGGGCGAGGAGGACGCGCTCGCCGCTGCGTTTCTCCACGACCTGGGGCACGGGCCGCTCTCGCACCTCTTCGAGGAGGTGTTTCCGTCGATGCCCGCGCACGAGTGGTGGACGAGCGCGATCGTGCTCGACCCAGACACGGCCGTGCATAAGGTGTTGGCCGCGCGGGACCCCGAGATGCCCTCGCGCGTCGAGCGGCTGGTGCACGGCGACCACCCGGTGCGGTACCTCGCGCGGGCCGTGTCGGGCACCTTCGACGTCGACCGCTGCGACTACCTCCTGCGCGACTCGTACATGACCGGCACCCGCTACGGGCTGTACGACCTCGACTGGCTATTACGCTCGCTCGTGCTCGACCCCGACGAGGCCGGGCCGCGCCTCGCAGTGGATGGCACCAAGGGTTTGCCTGCCGTCGAGGGCTACTTTCTCGCGCGGCTCTTCATGTATCAGCAGGTGTATTTTCATAAGGCCACGCGCGCCGGGGAGTCGATGTTGCGCGCGATCGTGCGGCGCTTCTCGGATCTGGTGGCCGACGGGCGTGTGCCCGAGGGCACGCCGCCGCCGTTGCTTGCCTTTGCGCGGGGCGAGCCGGTCTCCGTGGGGGCGTACCTGGCCCTCGACGACAACACGTTCTGGACCGCCATTCAGCGTTGGGGCGATGACTCCGACGCGGTGCTCTCGCGGCTGGCGCAGCAGATTCTGGCGCGCGCGCTGTTCAAGACGGCCGCGCTCGACGAGTTTGACCCCGCTGTCGACGAGGAGCTCGGCGTGGCGCTCGAAGAGATCGTGCGCGCGCATGGATTCGACCCGCGGTACTACGCCGAGCTCGACGTCGCCGAGGTGTTTCCCTACGAGGTTCCTGCGTCGTCGGAGGTGGCGCTGCGGGTGGTCTCGCAGCGGCGTGCGCCGCGGCCGCTGGAGAGCGCCTCGTTCGTCATCGCTCGCCTGCTCGGGGCGCCTTTCGTGCGGAGGCGCCTCATCTTTCCGGCCGAGGCGCGCGACGCGGTCGAGGCGCTTCTCGGGTCCCATCGCGGAGCGCGTTGACGCGCGGTGCCTGCCGGGTAGATGCTCCGCGATCTTCGATGGGTGTGACGGTGATTCGATCTCGTGCAGCGCTGTCTGCAGCAGCGCTCCTTTCCCTTCTCGCGGGGGCCTCGGACGCGCTCGCCGTGCCGGTGCGGGCGCCCCCCGCGTTTCCGACGGGGCCTTCGCCTGTTGCGTTTGCGATCGAGCCCGTGGCCGGCACGTGGCAGTGGCGCTGGTCGCTGCGCAACGTGTCGGGCGCCCCGGTCGAGATCGCCGTCGATCGTCGCCTCGTATGGCTCGAGGTGCAGCCGCCCGTCGATGCCGCCTCTCGGCGTCGTCGGCGTGCGGGGGCCGTTCGCTGTGTCTTCGAGACGCGCCCCACGACGCCCGATCGCGCCGCGGGGACGGAGCTCCAGGCCGACGGGCGCTACTCGGAGCTCGTTGACCTTCGCGACGTGTGTCGTCTGCACGTGCCTGCCGCGATGGCGCCGGGCGCGCTCGTGGTTGCCCACTATGGCTTCGAGCCCGCGGCGTCGACGGGGGGCCGCGCGGCTCGCGCGCGTTGGATGGCGCGCACGATCGCCCTCGACGGGCGCACGTTTCCGGTGAACGACCTCACGGCGACGGTCGCCGTGCCGGCGGGGAGTTCGGAGGCGCGCGCCGTGGCCGTGAACGGCCTCACCGTGGCCGGGAGGAGCGCCCAGGCGGCCGCCGGCGTGGGGTTGCGTGCGTCGGTTCGCGTGCAGAACGGCAGCGGGCGGCCGCTGTGGACGCTGCTGCGCAATGTGCTGTTCTCGTTCTCGGTGACGACCCCGCAGGGCCGTCAGGTTGCGTGCGAGGCGATCACGCGTGAGCCGTCGCCGTTTCGTGAGTTCTTCGTGCGGCTCGGTCCTGGCGGTGGGCGCGGCGCGGTGCTGGCGCCCTATGACTACTGTCCGCTGGGCACCTTCGACGCGGCGGGGCTCTACACCGTGCGGGCGGCCTTTGCCACGCGCGCCAACGGCGATCCCTGGCGGCAGGGCGACGTGTTTACGGGACGCGCCGTGTCGGCGCCGTTCGTGTTTCGCATCGCGCGGGGCGACGGGCGCTACCGGCCTCTGGGGCTCGAGGTGTCACGTTGATCGCTGGCGGCCGCGAGGCTCTCCGCCGGTGTGTGAAGGTGGCGTAGATGGCGAAGATTCTCGTCGTCGATGACCAGCGGAACATGCGCTCGACCCTGGGCATGATGCTTCGGGCGCGCGGTCATGAGGTTGATGAGGCCGCCGACGGCGACCAGGGCATCGAGATGGCCTCGGGGGCCAGCTACGACCTGGTGATCACCGACCTTCGCATGGGGGCGCGCGACGGGCTCGAGGTGCTGCGGCGCATCAAGGACACGCACTCGCTCACCGAGGTGATCTTGATGACGGCCTTCGGGTCGATCGAGAGCGCCGTCGAGGCGATGCGTCTGGGCGCCTACGACTACATTCAGAAGCCGTTTCTAGAAGACGAGCTGATGGTGAAGGTGCAGCGCGCCGTCGAGAAGCGGTCGCTGACGACGCAGGTGGCGCTCTTGACGGCGGAGTTTCGAGACCGCTACCGATTCGAGAGCATTATCGGCCGCTCGCCTGCGATCCGCGAGGTGCTCACACGCATCGCGAAGTTTGCCCCCACGGATGCCACGGTGCTGATCACGGGCGAGTCGGGCACGGGCAAGGAGCTCGTAGATCG
>CAISKJ010000982.1 GCA_903885885.1 uncultured delta proteobacterium | reverse complement strand
GCCATCGCCTCCGTCGATGTCGCCCCGAGCAGCGCCCTCCACGGCCGCACGTGCCCCCTCGACGAGGCCTGCGTGCGCCCGGTGATCCACAGCGGATTCGGGTCCGTCGGGTACTCGCGCGACACGCTCCTGGCAGGGCCCGGCGAGGCCACCGCGCCCGACGGCGTGGTCGCCTCGTCACTGTGGTTCTTCGAGGTGGGCGGCGGCGTCACGGTGGTCCCCCCGGGCACAGGCGACGCGCTGCGCGCGACCGCCACCGCGTCGGCGGTCCTCGGCGTGCGCGGCGACGAGCGCACGCCCGACCGCGACGTCGTGCTCTCGTCGGCCACCACGCGCCTCGGCCTCGCGGCCGACGTCTCGCTCGCGTGGCGCGTCGTCGGCCCGCTGCAACTCTTCGCCGGCGCACGCCTGCACTGGTTCCCCGAGTTCGGCGGCCGCGGACGCGACTTCACCTTCTTCGGCGACGCGCCCGCCTCCTCCGCAGCGGCATCGCTCGTGCAGGTCGTGCTTCAGGCAGGAGTCGCAATCGAACCATGACCACGCACGCGCCTCGCACCCCCGCTTCGATCACCGCACGCGCGCTCCTCGCGACGGCCGCCCTCGTCGCGAGCGCGTCGTGGCTTGCGGCCTGCAGCGACATGAGCGGCGGACCGACCATCGACCGCAGCGTCGACGCGGGTCCCACAACAAACGTCGACGCGGGCTTCTCTGGCTGCCAGCGCACCGCCGACTGCCCGCAAAACAATCACATCTGCGTGTTCCGCGACGGCACGGGCACGGGCAGCTGCGAGGCGCCGCCCGACGAGGGCCGCTGCAACCCCAACGACGCGCCGACGGGCGTCGACGCGCCCGGCTGCTACCCCGGCGCGCGGTGTCAGGCCGTGCCCACGACGCGCAGTATGTTGGGCGGGTTGTGCTCGTTTCAGTCGCCGCAAGCGCCGCTGTTCACGTCGCCCGCGGTGCTCCCCACGATCTCGCTCACCGCGCCCAACCTTCTCTCCGAGCTGCGCCCCGCCGACGGCGTCCAGCTGCGGTGGACGCCCCCCGCGCTCCCCGCCGACGCCATCGTGGTCGCTACCGTCTTCAATCGCCCGCCGCAGCGCGACGGCGGCGTCAACCGCATCGCCAACCCGTCCGACCTCCTGTGGATGTGGTCGTCGACGGCCCCGGGCGCGTCGACCATGCCCGGCGTCGTGGCCCTCTCGGCGGGGCACCGGGGCGCCCCCAACGGCGCGTCGCTGGGGCCCGCCTTCGGCACCAACCAGCTCGCGGCCGGGCGCTACTGGTGGTTCGTGTATGCCCTCCGCGGCGGCGTCGTCGTGGCCGCGAGCGATGTGGTCTCGTTCCGCGTCGGCAACGAGTTTCCCACCGTCGCGTGCGGGTCCGTCGATGCCTGCACGGCGGCCATCGCGGGCGAACTCCCCGACACCATCGCGTGCGTCGACGGCCGCTGCCGCCAGCGCTGCGCGTCCGACCTCGACTGCCCTGGCGTGGGGACGCGCTGCGAGCTCGGCATCGCCCTGCTCCCGCCCGACGACGGCGGTGCGCTTCGCCACGGCGCCTTCTGCACCCTGCCCGCACGCTAAGCCCCTCACGCACCCTGCGCGCGTCCGCCATCCGATGCCGCGTTGCCCCATCGGGCGCGGGGCACGTGCGCGAAGTCCTTCTAATCGGCGGGCAAAGCGTGTTATCGGTGTTTCGATTGTCACTGCCGAGACGCATCGGGTGACGCGGCGCCGAGCCCACCCTTCCGGTGCGCGGCGCCAGCAGAATCAGGGCACCAATGATCAAGCTGTTGCACGCCGAAGAGCTGGCCCGCATGGCGGGCGTTCACAAGAGCACGATCCTCCTCGCGATCCGGCGCGGCGAGCTCCACGCGTCGCGCACGGTGGGGCGCAGCGCGCGCATCGCGCCCGAAGACGCGAAGGCGTATCTCGTCGCGCGCGGCAAGAGCGTCCCGCCGGAGCTCGAGCTCGACACGGGACGCGCGTCGCTTTCGGTGCTCACCGAGAGCCCCGACGTGCTCGCGATGGTGCGCCACGCGGCCCCGTCGGGCGTCGAGTTCGTGGGCTCCGGCGGCCTCTACGGCACGCTCATCGCGGTGGGCTCGCGGCTGCCGAGCATCCTCGTGGTCGACCTCGACATGGTGTTCATGAACCCCGTGGCCCTCATTCGCGCCCTGCGAAGTTCGGCGTCGTTGCGCGCCGCGCACATCATCGCGGTGGGCCTGCGCGACGACCTCTTCGGCGCGGCCCGCACCGCCGGGGCGAGCGACGTGGTGATCAAGATTGACGCGCGCACGCTCACCGACGTGCTGCACCGCCTCGGGGGCGACGCCGTCGGGGCGCGCGATTGAGTGCCGCGCGGGCCTCGGTCGCCGCGGCCCTCGCGCTCGTATGCGCTCCGCTGCCCGGGCTCGCCCAGACAGCACCGTGGGAGCTCGGCGCAGCGCCCCCGCAGCGCGCATCGCAGGGCGCGAGCAGCCGCGTCGGATACGAAATCCTGGGGGGCTTCGCGGGCCTCGTCGGCGGCTCCGTCGCCGTCGTTGCAGCGGGCTGCAGCTTGTCGCCGCAAGAGTGCCCCTTCGACCGCGGCGACTCGGGCACCTACGTGCTCTACGCCGCCGCGGCGGCCATGCTGGCGTTGCCCGGCGGCGTCACGGTCGCGGGCCACCTCGCAGGCGGCGACGGCGGCTTCGGATGGTCGCTGCTGGGCACCACCGCGGGCCTCGCGGTCGGCATTCCGAGCGCGGCCCTCGTACTCAGCGTACGGCGGTCGGGCACGGCCGGCGCGGTCGGCGCGGGCCTGCTCGTTACGCTGCTCCCCATCGCGGGGGCCATTCTCGGGTACGAGCTCTCGACCACATCGCAGCCCTCGCCACGTACGCGAAGCGCAGCGCGCGTCACACCCCTCCTCGACCTGCGCCTCGACGGCGCGATCGCAGGGGCCACGGTCGTTTTTTAGCGCCGTCGGCGCGGGGAAACCCCATCGTCCGCCTTGTCATGGCGCTCCTCACGATCCTGTCGATGGCCGCGCTCTTCGTCGCCCTGCCCGTAGCGCT
>CAISKJ010000981.1 GCA_903885885.1 uncultured delta proteobacterium | reverse complement strand
GCGCGCCTCGCGGTCGAGCGCGCGCTCGCCGTCGACCCCGACGAGGGGGTGCGTGGCGCGGCGGCCTTCGCGCTCGCTTCGATGATGGGCGCCGCGGCCGATGGATCGCTGCGTGAGGCCTCGTCGGTCGCGTGGACGGGCGTCCTCGTGGATCGCATCGAAGCCGCGCGGGCGCTCGCGCGAGGGGGCGGCGGCGACGGCTTTACGGGCTCGGCGATCGTGCGCGCCGGGGCGGTGGCGCCGCGGTCGGTGTGGTGCCTCACGCTGCCCGACGGCGGCCTCACGTTCGGCGTGGCGACGGGCGACGGTGAGCTGTGGATCGAGGGGGCTCCCTCCTACGATGAGGCCGACCTCGCCCGCGTGCTGTGACCGTCAGGCCGCGACCGCTTGACGAAGCTGCACGATGAGGTTGGCGGCGTTCATCGGCTTTGGAAACACGGCCAGCATGCCGTCGCCGAGCGCGCAGCGCACGCGCTCGTCGCGCGCGAAGGCCGTCATCGCGATGGCCTTGAGAGATGGGTCGAGGCGCTTGAGCGCGCGGTGCAGCTCGACGCCGTCCATCCCGGGCATGCGAAGGTCGATGAGCGCGATGCCATAGCGGCCTGGCACCGTCGCGTGGAGGGCCCGCGTGGGGTCGTCGAAGAAGTCGGCTGCGAAGCCCGCGTCTTCGAGAATCTCGACGAGGTTCTCGGCAAGGTCGCGGTTGTCGTCGACGACGAGGATGCGATGAGACATCATGTGTGCTCTCCGCGAGTTGTGACCGCCGGCAGGCGCACTTCGAAGGCTGCGCCCGACAGGGGGCCCGTCGAGAGCGCGATCGTACCCTCGTTACGCTCCGCGAGACGACGACATAGTGCGAGGCCGAGGCCGATGCCTCGAACCTTGGTGGTAACGAGGGGTTCGAAGAGGCGCTTGCGAATGGTGGGGTCGACGCCGGGGCCCGAGTCGTTGACGAGGAACACGACCGCGTTGCCGTCGGCGCGCGCGCTCACCACGACGGAGCCTTCGGCGCCCGCGGCGTCGCACGCGTTCGACATGAGGTTCACGAGGATCTGCCGCGCCTGATCCGGGTCTGCGCGGAGCACCGGCGTGGGGTCGGCGATCTCGACGCGCAACGTGGCGGCGCACGGCGGCAGCGTGTCTTGCGCCGACGCGACGAGTTCGCGCGCGGAGATGTCGCGCGGCACCGACGGCCGCTCGCGCACCAGGTCGAGCAGGCTCGTGATGATGCGGTTCGAGACCTGCACCTGCGCGTCGATCTTGTCGAGGTGCCGCGCCACGGGCTCGGCCGGCGCGCCGAGGCGCTTGCGCAAGAGAAACGACGACGATTCGATGACGCCGAGGGGGTTGCGGAGCTCGTGCGCGATCGACGCGGCGAACTGGCCGAAGGTCGCGAGGCGCTCGCTCCGTTGCAGGCGCGCGAGGCTGTTCTCGCGGTACGTGTGGAGCATCACCGCGAGCTCGAGGTCGAGCACGCGATCGACGGCGAAGAGCTCGCCGTGCGCCTCGTCGGGCGTGGCCGCCGTGTCGAGCACGATGCGCACGAGGTGGCTGCGAATCACGCTCATCGCGGTGAACATGTACTGCTGGGGCAGGTCGATCGCGACGTGGCGGCGGCCGATGCGCGCGCGGCGCTCGTAGTACGCGAGGTCCCACGGGCCGTCGAAGAGCTCGCGCATCCACACGACGAGCGTGCACTTGAGCGACTCGACCTGCGCGTCGCCGCCGGTGAAGGCGCTGCGCGCGTTCGGGTGATCGAGGATGCGGCGGTAGAAGTCTTCGGTGATCTCACGCGCGTGCGGCGCGATGCGCGGCCCTACGCGACGCAGGTGCGCCTCGTCGATTGCGGAGAATCCGACGTAGCGTTTGATCTCCTCAAACAGGTGCTCTTCGGGTGGGGCCATGCACGGCCTCAATCACCCGCGAATCCCTCTACGTCAAGCGTTACCGGCAGTTGCTTCGCGCGGCGTCCGAACGATGTGCATCGACCGCTCGGTGTGCGCGACCACACGGTTCGTGGTGGTGCCGAGCACGCGGTCGAGGAGGCGATGTCCGTGCGCGCCGATCACCACGAGGTCGACGTCGTAGTCGTCGGCGAGGTCGCAGATGATGCGCCACGGGGTGCCCACCTGCACGGTGCGCTCGACCTCGAGCTCGGCAGGCAGCGTCGCGGCGAGGCGCGCGAGGTCGCGCTCCGCCGTCTTCACGAGCAGGCCCGTGACGCTGTCAGGGTCCATCGCGAGCGCCTCCGGAGGGAGCTCCGTCGGGAGCCCGACGACGCGCACCAGAAGCAGCTTGGCGCGATAGGCGTTCGCGAGTTCGAGGGCCCTTTGCAGTACGACGTTTGCGACCGACGACGTGTCGAGCGCGACGAGGATCTTCTTCATGTGAATGCCTCCTGAGTGAGCGTAAGCATCGCGCGTCACGAGGGCCGCGCGCGACCCCCAACGTCGGCGGCGCGCGCGTGACAGTGGCAGCTCCGCTCGGGCATCACCCACGGCCGCGCGGCCACCCACGCGGCGACG
This sequence comes from uncultured delta proteobacterium, assembly GCA_903885885.1. Taxonomy (GTDB): domain Bacteria; phylum Myxococcota_A; class Polyangia; order Polyangiales; genus CAISKJ01. The sequence continues at coordinate 2,492 of CAISKJ010000981.1, read as the reverse complement.
AGCACGAGCGCGACGCCGAACGCCTTGCGTCGGCCTGGCGTCACCGCACCGCGGAACCTTCCACCGACAGACGCACCCGCGAGCACGACGGCCGCGAGGCCTGGCGCGCTCGCCATTGCGAACGATGCCATCGCGAGGGCGCCGCCCCACCACGTGGCCGCACCCGCGGCGATCATGAGGCCCGCCGCGAGCGCGCCGCAGGGGAGAAAGCCCGTGAGGAGACCCGTCGCAAGGGCCGGCGGGCGCGCGCCCTCGCGCCGCGTGCGAAGCGGCACCAGCTGGCTGCGCGTCCGCGTGCGGAGCACGCGCGCCGCCGCGAACACGAGGCCGGCCGCGAGGGCCAGCGACACCACCTGCTGCACGTGCTCGCCGCGCAGGAGGCGCACGAGGCGCGAGCCCAGCGCGCCCGCGATCGACCCCGTGAGCGCGTAGGCCGCGAGGCGACCGCCGCCGTACCGAAGGCCCGCCCGCACACCCTCGCGACCGGGAGCGCCGCACACCGCCAGCGCGAGCGGACCACACATCGCCGCGCAGTGCGCCGACGACGCGAGGCCCGCCGCCGCCGCGGCACCGATCGCTGCGAACGGAATCTCCATGCGCGAGGGCAGCGCAAGCTGCGTGCCGCCACGCGCGGCGCGAGAAGCGAGCTCCTTGCACCGGGCGCGCATGCTGTGCGCTGCTGCTTGTGCGCGCCTCGCGGGTCGGTTGTGCATGGGGTGCGCGGCGGATGCCTCCGAGGCTTGAATCCTAGTGGTGCGCCACGATGGCACCGGGGTTGCTGAACGGGCCTCTCGATGTCCGCCGCACCCGCCGTTGTCGACCTCTCGTCGACGTTGTCGCTTCAGGGCGGGGCCGCGTGCGCGCTCGCGTGTCGCCACTGCGGCGCGGAGCTGAGCGCGCCCACGCGCGACGGCTTCTGTTGCACCGGGTGCCGCGTGGTGCACGGGCTGCTCTCGACGCGGGGCCTCACGCGCTACTACGACCTCCGCGGCGGCGCGATCAGCCCGGCGCTCGCGCCCGCGGCGACGCGCGACCTCAAGTGGCTCGACGCCATCGAGGCTGAGCTCCGCGAGGCGCCCGCCGCGCGCCGCGTGAGCTTCGACCTCCAGGGCGTGCAGTGCGCCGCGTGCGTGTGGCTCATCGACGAGCTCTTCGAACGGCAGGAGCCCGCGAGCGCGCGCCTGAGCTGCACCACCAACCCGGCCCTCGGCCGCGTCGAGGTGCTCGTCACGAAGGACTTCCCCCTGCGCGCGTGGATCGTCGAGGTCGAGCGCTTCGGCTACCTCCTCGGCCCCGCGCGCAAGTCCGAGGCGCCGCGCTCGAGCGACCTCCTCTGGCGCCTCGGCGTGTGCGCCGCCCTCGCGATGAACGCGATGCTCTTCAGCATCCCCGTGAGCCTCGGGCTCCGCGCGGGCGCCGTGTACCACGTGTTCCGCTGGCTCGGGATGCTCCTCGCGGGCACGAGCGTGCTGGTGGGCGGCTCGGTGTTCATCCGCTCCGCGTGGCGCTGCGTGCGCCGCGGGGTGCTCCACATGGACGTGCCCATCGCGCTGGGCATCCTCCTCGCGTACGGCGGCTCGCTCTGGCACTTCACGCAGGGCCGCGACGACGGCTCGTTCTTCGACACCGTGGCCACCTTCATCGCCCTGATGCTCACCGGGCGGTGGCTGCAGGAGCGCGTGGTCGAGCGCAACAAGGCCATGCTCCTCGCGAGCGACGGCGTCGACTCGCTGCTCGCCCGCCGCGTGCGCGAGGGCCGCGTCGAGGTCGTGCCCTGCGGCGAACTCCACGCCGGCGACACCATGCTCGTCGCGCCCGGCGACCTCATCCCCGCGGCCTCCACCCTCGACGACGCGAGCGCGAGCTGCTCCCTCGACTGGATCAACGGCGAGAGCGCCCCGCGCGCCTTTCAGCGCGGCGAGCTGGTGCCCGCGGGCGCCTTCAACCTCGGCGTCTCGGCCATCACGCTCACCGCCACCGAAGACTTCGCCGACTCGGTGCTCCCGTCGCTCCTGCGCTCGACGCGCGACGACTCCACCGACTCGGCCCGCGCCACCGCGTGGTGGCAGCGCCTCACGCGCACCTACGTGCTCGCGGTGCTCTCCCTCGCGGCGCTGTGCTTCCTCTACTGGGCCGGCGCGCGCCACGACCTCGCCAAGGCACTGCAGGCCCCCACCGCGCTCCTCGTCGTGACGTGCCCCTGCGCCTTCGGCATCGCGACGCCCACGGCCTACGAGCTCGTGCAGTCGGGCCTGCGCCGCGCGGGCATGTTCATCCGCTCGGCGAGCCTCCTCGACCGCCTCCCCGAGGTGCGCCGCGTGGTGTTCGACAAGACCGGCACCCTCACCGAGGGCGTGCTCGAGCTCGTCGACCCCGAGCGCCTCGTGACCCTCTCCGACCGCGACCGCACGGCCCTCTACAACATCACCGTGCGCAGCACGCACCCCAAGAGCGTGGCCGTGCGCAGGGCCTTCGAAGCGTCGACGCTCGAG
>CAISKJ010000980.1 GCA_903885885.1 uncultured delta proteobacterium | reverse complement strand
GAGGGCGGCGATGCGCTCGCCGGGGCCGTGGGGGTGCGAGGGGCGGCTCATGCGTCGCGGCCCGCGAAGGTAGCGCACCGGGCGACGCGGCGGGGGCGCAACGGTGCTAGCGTCGCCGCCCCCCCATGAACCCTCCCGAAGAGCCCGCCGCCGCGGGGCGTGACCTGCGCGGCGCCATCGGGCCCACGGTGCTCGCGCTCGGCGTGGTGAGCCTCCTCACCGACGTGGCGGCCGACATGGCCGTCCCCTTTCTGCCCGCGCTGCTCGAGGGGATGGGCGCCGGGGCGGCGGCCCTGGGCCTCGTCGAGGGCGTCGCGACGGCCACCTCGTCGCTGATGAAGTTCGTCGTGGGCACGCTCTCCGACCACGTGCCGCGCAAGAAGCCCCTGGTGCTCCTCGGCTACGCGGTTTCGAACCTCGCGCGGCCGCTCCTCGCCCTCGCGGGGGCGCCCTGGCAGGTGCTCACGGTGCGCTTCGTCGACCGCGTGGGCAAGGGGGTTCGCACCTCGCCGCGCGACGCGCTCATCGCCCGCGCGACGCCCCGCGCCGCGCACGCCACGGCCTTCGGGTTTCACCGCGCGATGGACAACCTCGGGGCCGTGTTCGGCCCCCTCGTGGCGACGGCGATCCTCTACTTCTATCCAGGCAATTTACGCCTCGTACTGGCTGCGACGATCGTCCCTGGCACACTGTCGCTTCTGTGGGTGGCCTTCGGGGTTCGCGAGGCGCCGCCACCCGTGTCCGATGGGCCGCGCGCGCCCCTCTCGCTGCGGGGTCCGGTGCCGCCGCGCATGCGCCCGCTGCTCGCCCTGGTGGCCTTGTTCACCCTCGCCAACGCGAGCGACAGCTTTCTTCTCTTGAGGGCGCGCGAGCTCGGCGTCCCCCTCACCTGGCTTCCGCTCGCGTGGGGCGCGCTCTCGCTGGTGCGCGCGCTCGCGGCCACCCCCGGCGGCTGGGTCGCCGACCGCATCGGCCGCGCCCGCGCGCTCTCTCTCGGGTGGGCCCTCTACGCCGTGGCCTATGTGGGCTTCGGCTTCGCCGCGTCGCTCACGATGGCCGCCGTCTCCCTTGTCGTCTACGGACTCCATTACGGGCTCGCCGAGGGCACCGAGCGCGCCCTGGTGGCCTCGCTCGTGCGCGACGACGAGCTCGGCCGTGGCTTCGGCTATTTCAACCTCGTAACGGGCCTCCTCGCGCTGCCGGCCTCACTGGGCTTCGGGCTGCTCCTCCCCTACGCGCACGGGGCGTACGCGTACGGGATCTCGGCCCTGCTCGCCGCCCTCTCGGCAGCGGGCCTGGCCGCGTGGTCGCGTCAGTTGCAGAGCGAGCGGCAGTTCTCACGCCCCGACCGCTGACACGACAGGCCGTCGTTGGTGCTCCGCAGCGCACGCCACGCGCCCGCGGCGAGGTCAAGGGACCAGACGTCGCCCGCGAGGCCGCAATCGGTCTTGCCACCGTACACGATTGCGCGGTTGCGCGCGGGGTCGACCCCGAGCACGAACGCGCTGCGCCGCTCCGGCGAGCTCTCATCGGTGGTGGCAAAGTCGGGAGGAAAGTCGCAGAACCCGCTGCCCGGCGTGCCGAGCGCGTCGCCCGCGCGCACCACGCTCACGGCGCCGTCGGCCCCGAATCGCAGGAGGTCATTGCGGTTGCCGAGCGCACCATCGTCGTGGCCGCCGACGAGGAGCGCGGCGTCGCCCGTGGCCACCAGCGAGGCGCTGATGCGCCCTGCGAGAATGTCGGTATCGCCCGTGAGCGCCACGCGGCTCCAGGCGTTGGTGTCGAGGTCGAGGCGCGAGGCGTCACGGTAGAACGGACCCATGAACGCGTTGGCCCCGCCGCCGCCGTACACCACCATGGAGCGCCCCACGAGCGCCGCGCTGTGAAAGAGCCGCGCCGTCGGCGCCGTGCCCGTGGTGGTGACGCGGCTCCAGGTGCGCTGCGCGAGGTCGAGCGCCCAGGTGTCGTTGCGAGGCGTAAAGGTGAGCCCGCTCACGCTGGTGTTGCCGCCGAAGAGCACCAGGCGGTCGCGGTCGGGGTCGTACACCGCGGTCGCGTTGGAGCGCGCTGCGGGGAGCTCGCCCTCGGGGGTGATCGCCTCCCACGTCTCGGTGGCGAGATCGAAGGCCCACACGTCGTTGTACAGGGTATAGCTGCCCGTCGACCCCTGACGAAAGCGCCCGCCGAAGACCACCATGCGACGACGGCGCGTGTCGAGCGCCCACGCCATGCGCGAGCGGGGCGACGGGTGCGCGTCTCCCGTGATGGCATCCCACCGGTCGCAGGCGGGGTCGTAGCGCCACGTCTCTGCGTTGAAGGCCGGGGCGGGGATGCAGCGCACCACGGGGCCCGTGTCGCCGCCGAAGATGTACAGCCGCCCCGAGGTGGGGTCGACGACGCCCACGCCGTCGCCGCGCGGCGCGGGCTGCGCGCTCGAGGCCTCGCAGCGGGGCGCGTCGGGCTGCGCGTCGGCGGCCCCGTCGAGCGCGGCCGCTGTGTCGGGAGAGGCGTCGGCAGAGGTGGCGGGCGCGGCCCCATCGGAGCAGGCCGCGACGCAGAGCACAAGAGCGACAGGGGAGAGTTGCTTCACCGGAGTGCCTCGACCCATAACGCACTGCGCGCCTCGGGAGAAGCCTCTCGCGATGTTATGCCTGAGGGTACGCCGACCGCTGTGGCGTACCGAGAGATCAGCCGTTGGCGAGCGACTCGTCGGCGGGGGCCTCGGCGGCCTCGACCTCGACGACCTCGGCGGCGCCTTCGGCGGGCTGAACCTTGCGGGGACGGCCGGGGCCGCGCTTGGGCTTGGGCTTGGACACCGAGCCGATGCCGTAACGGGCCTGGCGGCGCTCGCCGTGCTGCTGCACGACGCCGTCTTCTTTGAGCTTGTTGAGCGCGTACTGGAAGCGCCCCTCATCGGTGGTGCGCAGGCCCATGGCCTTCATGATCTCTTTGGCGGCCAGGTTGCGCGCCGACTTGCGCAGCACCTCGATGAGGCGCTCGCTCAGGCGGTTGACCTGATCGGGCGTGCTCTTGACCACTGCGCCGGGGCGCGGGGCCTTGGGCGCAGCGGCCTTGGGCGCGGCCTTGGGCGCGGCCTTGGGCGCGGCCTTGGGCGCAGGGGCCTTGGGCGCAGGGGCCTTGGGCGCAGGGGCCTTGGGCGCGCGCTTCGCGGCGGTGGCGGCGGCAGGCGACTGCGACGACGCGGGGAGCGCGGCGGCCCCGGCGTTGCCGACCTGGGACACGGCCTGCACCACCGCATCGGAGAAGACCTTCAGGAGTTCTTTCGTGAAATCCTGCAAGACCCGCTCGATCGCATGTTGAGCATTCATGGTTGTATACCTCTTCGGGGGACTAATCACCCGCCACCCTCTGGCAAGTCAAGCCGAGAATGGTGTCTTCATTCGTGTGCAGTTGGTTTAAGCCCATGAGCGGTGTCTGAATTATGAGACGTTCATTGCGATGACCCCTGTGAGCCGTCGGAGCTCTGCGCGTTGACAGCGGCCCGTTGCGGGCAATGGAGGTGAGCGCGCGCGGGGCGACGGGCGTCGCCGGCGGGGGCTGCGCAGGGGGGCCGAGGCGCCCAAAGGGCGGTGGCGGCCAGAGCGGGGGCGCGCGGGGGGAGTTTAGCGGGTTGGCGGCGCGCACGCGTCGGTCGTCGTGCGAGGGTTGCGCATTCGGGGTGCGCAACGGGGCGGAACCCTTGTATCGTCGCCGCCGGGTTCAGGGCCGCACACGGCATCGTAGACCCGCTGCGCCGTCCGACGCGGACGCAGCGAACGAAAGGATCGAGGACGATGAGCGACAAGGTTCAGCAGGGGACGGACGCGGCGGACGTCGCGTGGCCGACGGTCGTCGAGGAGAACTTCGCGAAGAGCCCTGAGGGGTGGAGCTTCGCCGCGACCTCATCGGCGCCTCCGCTGCGCTTCGACGCGCCGGGCGTGGTGGTGACCCTCCCGGGGGGCGAGACCTCCGTCGCAGCGTACTGGCTCGAGAAGAACGCGGCCGGCGAGCCCGCCCTCTACGGCGACGCCGCCGTGAGCGTCACGATGACCCTGCTCTCGTCGGAGGCTCCCACGCAGAGCTACTGCGGCGTGAGCTTTCGGGCCCAGTCGGACAAGGACAATTACCGCCTCTTCATCGCGGGCGACGGCCATTTTCGCCTCACGCGCCGCAAGGACAACGTGAGCACCGCGCTCATCGACTGGACGCTGCACGAGGCCCTGCGCCCCGACCTCGGCAAGAACAACCGCGTGCAGATCGTGATGGACGGCCCCAGCATCACCCTCTACGCCAACAACGTGAAGCTCGCGCAGGTGAGCGACGACACCTTCGCCACGGGGCACATCGCGCTCCAGGCGCAGGGTGGGTCGAGCGACACCGAGAGCGCCACGGTGTTCTGCTTCCGCGAGTTCGAGCTCGCGGCCCCCTCCAAGTCGTAAAATCCCTTTCTAGAAGGGCGATCCGAACAGGGCGTAGAACTGGTCGGAGCCGTCGGTCATGAACCCGTGGGCCCAGCCCGCGCGCACCGTGATCGGCACCACGTAGCCCAGCACCAGATCGAACATGGCCTCGGCCCCGGCGCCGACGGCCACGTTGTCGATGTTGAAGCGCCCGAAGGCCGCGTGGCCTACGTCGCAGAACACGTCGCCCCACACGCGCTGCACGAACACGGGCAGCGTCGAGAGGCCGCGCTGCGCCTGCACGATGGGGAAGCGGTACTCGGCGTTGAAGAGTTCGAACTGGCTCCCGACGCGGGCCGCGGGCTCGTAGCCGCGCAGGGCGATGCCGCCGGCGACGGCGCCCGAGCGCAGCGCGTCGAGGAGGCTCGCGGAGTTGAACGCGGGGAAGCCGCCGAGGGCGAAGAGGCCGCGCTCGCCGCTGTCGCTGGTGCCGACGCCCGCGCCGAGGTGGAGCGCGAGAATGTGGCGTCTTCGATCGATTCCCCAGGGCATGGGGATGTACGCCGAGACGCCCGCGCTGGCGTCGATGCTCCCGACGGCGCTGCCGAGCATGGGGTCGGCGACGCGCACCGTCGCGAACACGCTGACGCCCTCTTGCGCGGTGATGGAGTACGCGTAGCGCCGCACGCGCGCGTACGACCACGTGGCGCGCAGGCCCGCGACCCACCCCTCGAAGGGGAAGCTGGGCGGCGCCTCGTTGGGGTCGATGGCCCTCCGCAGCCCGGGAAAGCCCCCGTAGGCGTGCACGTACGAGGCGTCGTAGGTGAGCGCCAGGAGGTGCGTGTCGAAGCGCCCGGGGAAGAGCACCGACACCTCGCTCTCGCCGCCGTAGCGCTCGGCGATGTAGCGCTGCGCGGCGCCCGCCACGCGGTAGCCCGTGCCCGCGTCGACGGAGCGGTAGAGCCGCAGGCGCATCGTGGGGCGCAGGCCGCGGTAGACGTAGGTGACGTCGAGGTTGGGGTCGGCCCGCACGAGGCCGACGCCGAGGCGCGCGTTCCAGGAGTGGCGGCCGAGGATGTCGGCGCCCGTGAGGCGCACCGCGAGCTGCGGGCCGAAGCCGTCGGCGGTGAGCTCGGCGGTGAGGGTGCGCGGGCGGAGCGTGGCCCAGGGGTTGTACGGTCGATCCCAGGTGGCGTAGGTGACGGGCGCGGGGGCGTCGGCGTCGGCGCGTTCGAAGACGTCTTCGGGGAGGGCGTCGGGGTCGCGCCAGCGCGCGGGGTCGAAGGGCATGCGCGCGAGGTCGTAGCCGCGGTGCGAGTAGCTCACGTAGACGAGCGTGCGACCGTCGGGTGAGACGACAGGCTGAAAGGCGCCGTGCACCACGTTGGTGATCTGCCGCAGGGGGCCCAGCGAACCGTCGCGGGAGAGGGCGCGCGCGTAGAGGTTGGCGACGCCCGAGCGGTCGGAGGAGAACACCAGCCAGCGGCCGTCGGGGCTGAACGTGGGCGAGAGGTCGAGGGCCGCGTCGTCGGTGGCGTAGGTGAGCGCGCGGGTCTCACGGTTGTAGAGCGCGACGTCGCGGCGGCCGCCGACGCGCCAGTGCGAGAACGCGATGAAGCGCCCGTCGGGCGAGTAGCGCGGGGCGTAGACCTGTTCGAAGCGCCGCGGTCGAAAGAGGGGCCGCGGCGCGCGGTCGGTGAGCGACATTTCGAAGAGCGACGTGGTGCCCCGGTGGTTGACCGAGAAGGCCACGTGGTCGCCATCGGGGGAGACGTCGGGCTGCTGCGCGCGCCACCCGTCGGTGATGCGCTCGGTGTCTTCGACGGAGAGGGCGCCGTCGCGGTCGCGCGCGAGGCGCCACACGAAGAGGTCGTGATAGTCGTGGAGGTCGCGGTGGGGGTTGGTGTCGCTCACCACGAGCGAGGTGCCGTCGCGCACGCCGAAGCCCGATGGGCCCGCGAGCCACTCCAGGGAGCGCGCTTCGGGGAGCGTGCCGTCGTCGCGCGCGAGGTCGGCGGGCGCCATCGCGCGGAGCTGCGTCTGCGACTGGCCGTCGGTGCTCTCGTAGACGAGCGTCCCATCGGGCAAGAAGCGCGGGGCGCGCACGCTCTCGCCTTGTCGCGTGAGGCGCGCTCCCTCCTCGAGGCCGCGGGCGCGCAGGGCCCTCTCCTGCTGCGTGTAGCGGGCCGTGAGCGACGCGGTGAAGTCTTCGTAGAGCTCTTCCCACGTGCGGCCGGTGGCCCGGTGAACGCTTCGGTTGAGCTGCCACGGGATGGCGTGAGACCCGTAGTCTGCCGCGATGTCGGCGAGGGCCTGAGGCCCGAACCGTGACGCCACATACTGGAGGAAATACCCTCCATAGAGGTACCAGATGTTGCCGTGGGGCCAACGGTTGGGCCCCGACGAGAGCTGGTCGAGGGTGACCAGATTCGCGGCGAGCGCGTCGGCGCGGAGTATCATGTCCCACTGGGCAGAGCGGAGCCGGCCGCCGTGCGAGTGGAGGCTCTCTTCGTACACGGCGAGCCCTTCGAG
>CAISKJ010000979.1 GCA_903885885.1 uncultured delta proteobacterium | reverse complement strand
TGTGGCGCGCGGCGGGCCTCGCGCGCGCGCGGCAGGCGCTCGCCGAGCGCGACGTGGCGCGGCGCGTGGCGGCGATTCTGCGCCTCGGCGCGGCCCGCGCGACGGCCGACGATCAGATGGCGGCGCGGGCCTCGCTGGCGGAGCTCCTCGCGCAGCGGCGCATGTCGAACGCGGGGCGGCGCTACATGCGCGAGTGGGCCACGCGGCGCGGGTGGGCGCTCGACGCGCCCGACGGGGGTGTCAGTGCGACGGCGGGCTCGCCGGGCGCGTGACGGGCACGGCGAGGGTCACGTCGAAGGTGTCGGGGGCGGCGGTGAGGCGCGCGCGGAGCTGACGCGCGAGGGCTCGCACGAGGTGCTGGCCGAGGTCGCGGTGCGGGAGCGGCGCGTCGAAGGCCGGCGCGTGGTCGTTCTCGACGCGCAGGAGCACGACGCCGTCGCGCGCCGTGACGCTGATGCGCACGCAGGCGAGGGCGTCGGGGCCGCGTCCCTCGCGGCAGGCCACGGCCACGAGCTCGTTCAAGATGAGGCCCGCGGGGACGGCCACGTCGAGGTCGACCTCGGCGCGCGCGCCGGTGATGCGCACGTCGGCGGGGGCGCCGACCACCTGCGCGTACTCGCCGCCCAGCATCTCGAGGTAGGCGTGCAGGTCGATGAGCGCCAGCGAGTCGTGGGCGTGGAGCTGCTGGTGCACGAGGGCCATGGCCTGCACGCGCGCGGCGGCGTCGTCGAAGCCGCGGCGCCACGAGTCGTTGGCGCTCTCGCCCTGCAGCGAGAGGAGGCTCGCGAGCACCTGCAGGTTGTTGCGCACGCGGTGGTGCAGCTCGCGCAGGAGCACCTCGCGCTCGCGCACCTTCGCGTCGAGCGAGAGGGCCATCGCGTGGCTGCGCAGGAGCCCCGTGATGCTGGCCCGCATGCGGCTCGCGCGCAGCTCGGCCTTGGGCCAGTAGTCGTTGATGGCGAAGTCTTCGATGACGCGCGCCTCGGGGTAGGCCCCGGGCTCGCCGGTGCGCACCACCACCTGCGTGAAGCGGTGCCGCGGGTCGCCGCGGAGGTCGCGCACGAGGTCGAGGCCGGCGCGCTCGGTCTCCATCATCACGTCGATGATGGCGACCGCGTAGGAGTGCTGCGCGAGGAGCGCGCGGGCCTGCGCCGCCGAGGCGCACAGCTCGAGCGCGAGGCCGTGGCCGTCGACCTGCACGCGGCCCAGCGCGAGGCGCGTGACCTCGAGCACGCTGCGGTCGTCGTCGACCACCAGGACGGCCCAGGGCTCGGGCGGCGCGGCGGCTTCGACGGTGCCCATCACGAAGCTCGATCCGCGTCGTCGACCTTCGCGCGCGGCACGAGGACCGTCCAGCGGGCGCCCTTGCCCACGTCGGTGTCGAGCAGGAGCGTGCCGCCGAGCTCGTGCTCGACGATGTGCTTCACGATGAAGAGCCCGAGGCCCGCGCCGCCCTCGAGGCGCCGCGTCGTGTAGAAGGGCTCGACGCAGCGGCGGCGCTGCTCGTCGCCCATGCCGACGCCCTCGTCGCGCACGACGAACTCGACCTTGTCGGGGTCGACGGTGGCGGGGCCCACGGTGATGGTCAGCGGGCCGCCCGCGGGGCCGTACGCGTGCGTGGCGGCGTTGACCACGAGGTTGTTGATCACCTGCGCGAGGCGCCCGGGCGCGCAGCGCACGGCGAGGGGCGCGGCGCTCGTCGCGGTGAGCGTGACGCGGAGGTGATGGGCGTCGGTGAGGGGCGCCAGCGCGTCGAGCACGCTGCGGGTGTGGGCCGCGGGGTCGAAGGTGCGCGCGGCGTCGAAGGACTGCTCGAGCACGGACCCGCGGAACGACCGCAGGAGCTCCGTGGCCTGCGCGAGGTTCGTGCGCATGAGGGCGGCGGTGGCGGCGAGTGACGCGACGTCGGAGTCGGGCGCGCGGCCGCGCATCGCGTCGAGCTCTTCGGTGAAGAGGCTCTCGGCGGTGAGGGCCACGCCGAGGGGGGTGTTGAGCTCGTGCGCGAGGCCGGCCACGGTGGCGAGGAGGCCCTGGTGTCGCTGGCGCTCGCTCTCGCGCAGGGCGTCGTCGCGGCGCTGGCGCTCGATGGCGATCGCGGCGAGGTGCGTGAAGTGATCGACGAGCTCGAGGTCGGCGGGCGAGGGCTCGCGCGTGTCGGGGTAGTACATCCCGAACACGCCGAGGAGGCTCCCGTCGGAGGAGCTGAGCAGCGGCGTAGACCATGCCGAGCGGATGCCGTGGAGGGCCGCGAAATCGCGGAAGGCCCCCCAGAGCGGGTCGACCTTGACGTCGAAGCTCACGACGCGCTCGCGGCGGAACGCGGCGGTGCCGCAGCTCGCGGCGCCGGGGCCGGGCTCGAGCCCGTCGACGGCGTCGGCGAAGGCGTCGGGCAGCGTGTGGTGGCCGCCGCGGCGCAGGCGGCCTGTGGCGGGCTCGTAGTACAGAATCGACGCGAGCATCGAGGGCGTGCAGAGCTCGGCGTACTCGGCCACGCCGGTGAGCACCTCGCGCAGCGTGGCGCCCTGCGCGATCCGGGCGAGCACGGCGCGCTGGCCGCGCATAACGAGATCTCGGTCCATGAGGGGTCTCTCCTTGTGGTAGGTCGATCGTGCGTGTTGGTGATGGGTCGGTGCGCTCAGCGCGCCGCGGGCTCCGAGCGTCGCGGCCTCGCGCTGTGCGTGAGGAGGTCGAGGGCGCGCCGCACGAGGGCGTTCATGGTGAAGGGCTTGCGCAGCAGCTCGTAGCCGTCGCCGAGGGGAAAGGCGTCCTCGTCGGTGTAGCCC
>CAISKJ010000978.1 GCA_903885885.1 uncultured delta proteobacterium | reverse complement strand
CCCGTCGCGCGATCCCACAAGAGGGTGGTCTCGCGCTGGTTCGTGATGCCGATCGCGCGCACCGACGAGGCCGCGACACCCGACGCCGCGAGCGCGCCCGCGACGGCCTCGCACACGCCCGCCCAGATCACCTCGGCGTCGTGCTCGACCTGCCCCGCCGCGGGGAAGTGCTGCGGCACGGCCACCGTCGCGCGCCCGACGACCCGCGCGCGCGTGTCGAGCACAAGCACGGTGGTCCCTGTAGTCCCCTGATCGATCGCGAGAATGTGATCACTCATCGTGCTGAGCCTTAAGGGTGTATTCGCCTGCCGTGCGCCTTGCAAGGACATCGCGCAGCGCGCCAACCGACGATCACGGGCGACGGCCGCGAGGCGTGGAAGAGGCGGCGGCTGTGGTAGGTTTGACCTCGCCATGATGACCCGCGAGGAATTCGATCGGACCGTGCGCGCGATGAAGGCCGAGGGCGTCTCTCTCTCGATGCCGAACCTCATGGTGCGCACCGAGCTGCCGCGCCACGTGATCGAAGACTGGCTCGAGGAGTTCGACGCGCGCGAGCGCGCCCCGGCCCCTGCGCGCGGCGCCGCGAAGAGCGAGCGCAAGGGCGACAAGGGCGACAAGGGCGACGTCGCCGACGACCTCTACCGCAAGGTCAACGACCTCAAAGACGAGTTCGTGAAGAGCGCCGCGAAGGCCGCCGTGCGCGAGAAGCTCGGGCTCGACGACGACGACGACCGGGTGAAGGTCCACGGCACCGTCAAGGGCTCGAAAGACCTGCGCGTGGGCGCGGGCCTCGGCCTCGTGCTCGGGCCCTTCGGGTTCTTCTACGCAGCCCCGTACCCCGTCGCCATTCTGGCCTCGATGGCCTACGTGGCCGCGGCCGTGGGGCTCAACTTCATCCCCGTGATCGGGTCGGTGGTGTTCGCCTACGTGGTGCCGCTCGTGCACCTCAGCAGCGCGGTCGCGAGCGCGGGCTACACGTGGCGTTACAACCGCTCGGGCCGCCGCGCGGCGCTGCTCCCCAAGAACGAGAAGTAGCCGCGAAGGCCCCGCGCGCGTTCGCGGCGGGGCTTCTTCGATGATGTTTTTGTGGGGGAGATCGAGAGACGGGGAGGCGAGGGCGATCAGCCCTCGATGAAGCTCTTGAGCTGCTTGCTGCGCGACGGGTGGCGCAGCTTGCGGAGGGCCTTCGCCTCGATCTGACGGATGCGCTCGCGCGTGACTTCGAAGCCCTGACCCACCTCTTCGAGGGTGTGGTCGCTCTTCTCGCCGATGCCGAAGCGCATGCGGAGCACCTTCTCTTCGCGCCAGGTGAGCGTCTTGAGCACCTTGCGCATCTGCTCCGCGAGGTTGTTCGAGATCACGGCCTCGGAGGGCGACACCACGGACTTGTCTTCGATGAAGTCGCCGAGGTGCGAGTCTTCCTCTTCGCCGATGGGCGTCTCGAGCGAGATGGGCTCCTTGGCGATCTTGAGGACCTTGCGCACCTTGTCGAGGGGCAGCTCCATCTTCTCGGCGATCTCTTCGGGCGTGGGCTCGCGACCGAACTCCTGCACGAGGTACCGCGAGGTGCGAATGAGCTTGTTGATCGTCTCGATCATGTGCACGGGGATGCGGATCGTGCGGGCCTGATCGGCGATCGCGCGCGTGATGGCCTGGCGGATCCACCACGTGGCGTAGGTGCTGAACTTGTAACCGCGGCGGTATTCGAACTTATCGACCGCCTTCATGAGGCCGATGTTGCCCTCTTGAATGAGGTCGAGAAACTGCAGGCCGCGGTTGGTGTACTTCTTCGCGATCGAGACCACGAGGCGCAGGTTGGCCTCGACGAGCTCGGCCTTCGCCTTCTCGGCCATGCGCTCGCCGTCGCGGATCTCGCGGTACGTGCGGCGCAGCTCCTCGAGGGAGACGCCCTGCTCGCGCGCCTTCTCCTCGACGGTCTTCACCTTGTGCGTGGCGGCCTTGAGCGCGTCGATGAGCGACTCGAGCTCGCCCGTCGTGCTCTTGAGCTGGCGGGCCATCACGGCGCGGCGGCGGTTGTCGCCCGCCTCGAACTCCTTGAGGCGCTTCTTGAACTCGCGCACCTCGAGGCCCATGCGCCGCGCGGCGTCGGTGATCGGCGACTCGGCGCGCTCGAGCTGATCGATCAGCTTCTTGAGCTGCAGCACGATGTGCTCGATCTGCTTCTTGTTCAGCCGCAGGTCTTGCAGCGTCTGAAACATCTTCGCTTCGGTCTTGGCGACCTCGTCGTTGATCTGCTTCTTGCGCGTGTCGGAGACCTTCTTGGTGGCGTTGTCGAGGCCCTCCTCGAGCTCGTCGATGTGCGCGTAGAGGCGCTTGACCTCCTCGGTCAGCTTCTCGACGCGCTTGCGCACCTCCTCCTCGTTGTACCCCTCCTCGTCGTCGGCATCGCGCACGACGTCCTTGAGGCGCACCTTGCGCTGCTTCACCTTCTCGCCGAGCTTGATGATCTCCTGCACCGCGATGGGCGAGCGCAAGATGGTGTGGAGCACCTTGGTCTCGCCGTCTTCGATGCGCTTGGCGATCTCGACCTCGCCCTCGCGGGTGAGGAGCGACACCGAGCCCATCTTGCGGAGATACATGCGAACGGGGTCGTTCGACTTCGAAGCGTAGGCGTCGTCGAAGCCGGCGTCTTCCTCTTCGGGAATGGGGACGACGCGCTTCTCCTGGTCTTCTTCGGCCGCCCGCTTGGGCGCCACCTTCACCTGCGTCGAGGCGTCAACGATCTCGATGTCCTCGTCGCCGAGGATGCCCATGAGCTCGTCGATCTGGTCGGACGAGTACAC
Source organism: uncultured delta proteobacterium (assembly GCA_903885885.1). Lineage (GTDB taxonomy): Bacteria > Myxococcota_A > Polyangia > Polyangiales > CAISKJ01. Next base: position 4,746 of record CAISKJ010000978.1, on the reverse strand, counting down.
GTCCGACGGGAGCGCCTCGTTGATCTCGTCGTACGTGAGGTGCCCCTTGCTCTTGCCGAGCTCGATGAGCTGCTGCACCTCCTTGCGGTCACGGTTCTTGATCTTCGCGGCCGCTGCGCTGCCCGCAGCGGCGACGTTCGCCTCGGGGGTCCGGGGCTCCTTCGCGTCGCGGTGCCCGTGCGACTCCTTGTGGTCCTTGGAGTCCTTCGCCGATTTGGCGTGCGTACCCTTGCGCGTCGTCTCTTCCTTCATCGAACGGCTCCTCATACCTCTCGGAGTGCTCGCCGCACACGCACCGGCGGGGTCAGTGCCCCCGCGGGGGGCGCGGAGGCTACCACCGTCGTCGCAGAATGCTCGCCCATCTCACCCCTCTTCTTTCTTCTCTTGCTGCTTGTTCGACGCCCGGGAGCGCGCCAGCTCTCGCTTGAGCCGCAGCTGCTCGTTGAGCGTCCCGAGCTCCGACGAGGGGTCGCCCTGCGTGCCGGCCCTCGCGCTGATCTGCTTGAGGGTCTTCGACTGGGCAAGCCCGTCGAGCCGTCGCAGCTCGATCATCGCGTCGGCCAGCATCACCTGACACCGGTCGAGCAGGGCCTTGTCGTCGTCGCTGGCGGGCATCAGCCGCTCGCCCACCCACACCCGCACCCGCTCGTTGGGGCACGCATCGAGGAGGCTCACGCCGTCGAGGCGCCGCCCCGCCAGCCACTGCTCCCGCGCGACGCGCAGAAAGCCCGCCATGGCCTCGTCGAGGAAATCGATCACCGACGCAGCGTCGTCGGTCTCGAGCAGCTCGGGCCGCAGCAGCACGGCCTCGAGCGCGTTCGCCGTCGCCCTGCCCCGCCGCCGCGCGAGCGCGTTGGGATCCGTCGCGCTCTCGTGCGGCGAGGTGAGCCCCGGGCGCTTGCGCGGGTCGTCGCGGTCGAAGGGAGAGTCCTTCGGCGCGCGCGCGGCGCCCTGCTGAAACTCTCGAATGGCCATGCGAATCTGCGCCTCTTCGAGGTAGAGGGCCTTCGCGCAGAGCCGCACGTACACGTCGCGCTCGAGGGGGTCGCGCACGGCGGCGATCACCTCGGCGAGGGAGCGCACGGCGGCCACGCGCGCGGGCACGTTGTCGCCCACGTTGGCCCCTGCGTCGCTGATGAGCCACTCGACGATGCTCGCGCCGCCCGAGGTCACCGCGAGCATCCCCTCGCGGCCATGCCCCGGATTGATCGACCGGAGGTAGCTGTCGGGGTCCATCTTGAGCGGAAGAACGCCGACGCGGGCGATGAGCCCCGCCCGCGCGCACACGCCGTGGGCGGCCCGCGCGGCCTTGCGGCCGGCCTCGTCGCCGTCGAACACCAGCACCACCGACTCGGCGAAGCGCCGGAGGAGCTTGGCCTGCGCGTCGGTGAAGCTCGTGCCGAGGGGCGCCACCGTCTCGGTGAAGCCGTGCTGGTGCATCTGCACCACGTCGAAATTGCCCTCGACCACGATGGCCTCGGCCTTCTGGCGCATCGCGACGCGCGCGTTGGCGAGGCCGTAGAGCAGGTCGCCCTTGTGGTACACGGGCGTCTCGGGCGAGTTGATGTACTTGCCTGTCTCGGCAGGCACCACGCCCTCGGGGATCTCTTCGCTCACCGGCAGGATGCGCCCCGAGAAGGCCACCACGCGGCCCGCACGGTCAAAGACCGGAAACATGAGCCGGTGGCGAAAGCGGTCGTAGGAGCCGCCGCGGCCCGGGAGGAGCAGGCCCGCGAGCTCGGCGTCGGCGGGCGAGAAGCGCTTCGCGCGGAGGTGCATCGCGAGGCCGTCCCACTGGGCGGGCGCGTAGCCGAGGCGAAACTGTTTCGCCACCTCGGACGAGACCCCGCGCTCCTCGAGGGCGCCGCGCGCGAGCTCGCTGAAGGGCGCGTCGTCGAGGCACTGCTCGAAGAAGAGCGACGCGGCCTCGCACACGGCGAAGAGGCGCTCGGTGACGTCGCGCTGACGGCGATCCTCCGCGATGCGCTCGGGGTCGCGCGTCTCGGGCATCTCGAGGCCCGCACGCTCGGCGAGGGCCCGCAGCGCCTCGGGGAAGGTCACCCCCTCGAGCTGCTGATAGAACCCGATCGCGTCGCCCGCGGCCTTGCACCCGAAGCAGAAGTAGAACCCCTTGTCGGGGCTCACGCTGAAGCTGGGCGTCTTCTCGTCGTGAAACGGACATCGCGCGATGAAGCGCGTGCCGACCTTGCGCAGCGGAACATACTGCCCGACAAGCTCGGCGATGTCGGTGCGCTCGCGCACCTGCTCGATGATCGAGCGGTCGGTCACGGCCGCCCCCGCGTGCGCGCGCAGCGCGTGACCCTCGCGTGCGACAGGGGCGCTCCGCCCGCCGTCGCCGACGCCCTTCGAGGGTGTTCCTTCCGCGTCGCTCTCAAAGAGGGGTTCCTAGAAGAACACCCGGTGGGCGTCGGGTGGGATGTGGCCGCACCCCACGAAGCACCGGGCGATTCGAAGCATCGGGTTGTTGTCGTTGTATCGAGCCGCCAGCGCGCGCGTGGCCCGAAGCGGCAGGACGTGTAGCTTCGTGAGTGTGAGCGGTCAAGCATCGTGCTCGCAATAATTCGGGTGATTTCAAGGGAGTTCGACGCATCGAGGGGTTAGCAAGATGGGGGCCACGGGGGGCCTCTCGCACGCGCGACGCCGCATGTTTTTGGCGCCTCCATGAATCGTGGTAGCTGCCCGCCACGCCGATGCGCTCCTCGCACGCACTCTCGCTCGCCGCTGTTGTCCTCGCGCTCGCGCCGCTGTTCGCGGCCTACGCCGACCCGTGGCCCGCCCTCGCGATCCCTGCGCAGAACGCCCGCGACGCGCGCGCTCCGACGCCGCGTCCGCCCGCGGGCGACGTCGACGTCCGCGCGCGCCACCTGGTCAACGCGCTGCGCACGGGCGCACCCGCCGACGTCGAAGCCGCCGCGGACTTCTTTCTCCCGCGCGAGCCCTTCCTCGCCATCAAAGACATGTCGGGCGCGGCGGGCTACTTCTCCACCCTCACGCGCGCCTACCGCCACGACATCGAGGCATACCGGCGCGAGGTGCCGGGCCTCGCGGGGGCCACCTTCGCGCGCTTCGAACTCTCACGCGCGTGCACGTGGATGTCGGTCGGTCGCGAGGCCAACCGCCTCCCCTACTGGTCGTGCTACCGCTCGCGGCTCTACGTCACCGTGGCGGGTCGCGAGCGGGCGCTGCCCGTTCACGTGATGATCAACTGGGGCGACCGCTGGTACGTCACGCACCTGCGCCCCTGGCACTAGCGACGCGGCCTCGTTGCGCGGGCGTCATTGACGCCAGAGGGGCAACAACGTAGGGGAGAGTGCAACCCCATGAGCAAGCCCGAAGTTCGCTCGTACGAAGAGTTCTGGCCCTTCTATGTGCGCGCCCACAGCAAGCGCCTCACGCGGCAGGTGCACTTCGTCGGCACCGCGGCGGCCCTCGCGTGCGTCGCCGCCTTCGCCGTCACGCGCCGCCCGCGCTACCTGCTCCTCGCGCCCCTCGCGGGCTACGGGCCCGCGTGGTACTCGCACTTCTTCATCGAGGGCAACGTGCCCGCCACCTTCGGCAACCCGCAGTGGTCGCTGCGCGGCGACTTCGAAATGTTCGCCCGCATGATCGCGGGCACCATGGACGCCGAGGTCGAGCGCCACTGCCGCCCCGACGCCGCGCCCGAGGCCGCCGAGCCCGCGCCCGTTGCGGTCTCCGCGCCCGTCGACGCGACGCCCGACTCCACGCTCAACTAGACCCGCCTCCGCGCGCTCCTCCCTCCCCATGGCCGACCCACCGCCCTCGCGATCGATCGCACGGAGGCACCTCGCGATCGCCTGCGTCGCGGTGAACGCGCTCGTGTTCATTCTCTCGCGCCCGGCCCTGATGGCGAAGGGCCTCCACGACCTCATCGGCGTGGTGTTTCTGGGCGCCGCGATGCTCGGCGTTCGCTACGACGACGACGACACGGAGCGCTACGGCGTGCGCCTCGGGGGCATCTTTCCGGGCGCCGCGGGCGACCCCCGCTCGCTCGTTCGCACGGTGTGGGAGGCGGCGCCCGCGGCGCTGCGCGAGCTCGGCGTGGCGGGCCTCATGGCCGCGGTGGTGCTGCCCGTGTACTCGGCGCTCTGGCCCCTCGTGAACCGCCCCATCGCCCCGCGCCACTTCGCCCTCGACGCCGATCGATGGCGCGAGATCGCGACCGAGCTCCTCGCGGTGGCCTTCACCGAAGAGATGTTCTTTCGGGGCTTCGTGCAGACGCGCGCGGGCGACGCGCTCGGCGTGTCCGCGCAGCGCCCGCCCTGGCGCGACGGCGCGCGCGTCGTGGTGATCACCGCGGCGCTCTTCGCACTCACGCACGTGGTCGTCGACCCGACGGCGGCGCGCGCGGCGGTGTTCTTCCCCGGACTCGTGTTCGGCGCGCTGCGCTACGCGCGCGGCGGCATCGGCGCCTCGGTGGCCCTGCACGCCACGTTCAACCTCTGGGAGCGATACCTCGAGGGTCGATGACGCGCGCGTGCCTCTTCGACCTCGACCGCACCCTGGTGCGCGTGAACACCGCGGCGCTCTTCACGCGCTGGCAGGTTCGCGAGGGCGAGGCGCGGCGCCGTGACGGCTTGCGCGTCGCGTGGTGGCTCGCGCGCTACACCCTCGGGCTCATCGACGCCGAGGCCATCGCACGAAGCCTCGTGCGACCGATGAAGGGCCGCGAGGAGGCGCGCTTCGCCGCGCGCGTCGAGCGCTGGG
>CAISKJ010000977.1 GCA_903885885.1 uncultured delta proteobacterium | reverse complement strand
GCGAGTGCGCCGGCGAGGGCCGCGTGCACGTCGTCGCGCCGGGCTTTCTCGTCGACCTCGAAGACCACCCGCGGTCCGATTTCAACGCGTCGTGGCTGGTCACCGAGGTCGAGCACCGCGGCACCATGAACGCGGCCGACGACAGCGCGAGCGGCGCCTACGCCGTTCGCTTCAAGGGCGTCTCGGCCGACACGCAGTTTCGCGCGCCCGCCCGCACGCCCATCCCCCACGTGCCCGGCGTCGAGACCGCCGTGGTCGACGGCGCCGCCGACGGCGACTACGCGCGGATCGACGAGCACGGCCGCTACCTCGTGAAGATCCACTTCGACGAGGCCTCGCCCCCCGCGGGGCGCTGCTCGGCGCGGGTGCGCAAGCTCCAGCCGCACGGCGGCGAGCCCGAGGGCTGGCACCTGCCGCTGCGCAAGGGCACCGAGGTGGTGCTCATGTTCCTCGGCGGCGACCCCGACCGCCCGGTGATCGCCGGCGCCGTGCCCAACCCGCTCACCCCCAGCGTGGTCACGGCGGAGAACCACACGTTCAACGTGATTCACACCGCGGGCGACAACCGCGTCGAGATCGAAGACGAAGCGCCGCGCCAGTGCATCGTGATCTGGTCGCCGCCGAAGCGGTCGTACGTGCACCTCGGCGCGCACCACCCCGCCACGGTGCACATCCCCCTGCGCACGCACAACACCGTGGCCAGCACCGACGGCACGGGGCTCATTCACCACGGCGGCGATCAAGACATCACCGTGGGCGGTCACAAGCGCGAGCGCGTCAAGAAGGCCGTGAAGGAGACCTACCACGCCAACCAGACCGTCGAGGTGCGCGGCGACGTCACCGAAGACTACCAGATCATGCAGGTGACCCGCGTCACCGACCTCTGCGAGGAGTACTACAACGGCGACCACACCACCGACGTGGGGCTCCTCAAGGCCGAGAAGACCAGGACGCAGCACACCACCATCGGCACGCTCGACGAGAAGCACGGCATGCAGTCGACGGCGGTGACCACCGCGCTCACCGAGACCGCCGGCACCCACAGCTACACGGCGAGCGCGCTCAGCAAGCAGACCTACGGCACGCTCAACATCGACGTCACGACGGGCCCCACGACGGTCACGAGCCCGCCGTTCTTTCTCGTGACGGCGCCGAGCATCGAGATCAAATCGCCCGCGGGGGCCACCATTCTCACCGGCGCGCGCGTGCTCAAAGACATGGGCAAGTGGTTCAAATGCGAGCCATCAGAGACCGAGGCCACCGGCGCCAAGGTGGGCATCCACGCCTCGGCCAAGGCGCTCATCGCTTCGAAGAACGAGGTCACCGCCGCGGCCATCGGGCTCTTTCAGGTCAAGATCGACCTCTCGGCGATGCAGTACAGCGCGTGGGCCGCGACCTTCAAGAACAAGCCCGAGAAGGCCACGGCCACCTCGCTCGACATCAACCTCAGCGCGCTCAAACTCCTGCTCTGAAGGGGGACCTCCGAGGGCCATGACCGACCTCTTCACGATCACCGCGAGCGCGTTCCCCGCGGGCGCCCGCGCGCTGTCGTTCACCACCCGCGAGGCGCTCTCCGAGCTCTATCGCATCGAGCTCTACGTCGCCGTGCCCGCCGCCGCGGGGGCGCCCCCGAGCGCCGAGTCGCTGCTCCTCACGCGCCTCTCGCTCGCGTCGCTCCACGCCGACGGCGCGACGCGCCAGAGCCTCCACGGCGTGGTCGCCGCCGCGCGCGTCGCCCACCAGCTCGCGGGCCACACGGTGTACGTGCTCGCGATCGCCCCCGCCGCGTGGGGCCTCACCCTCTCGGAGCACAGCCGCGTGCACGTGGGCCGCAGCCTGCGGCAGATTCTCACCGACACCCTGCGCGACGGCGGCCTCCCGACGGCGGACTTCGAACT
>CAISKJ010000976.1 GCA_903885885.1 uncultured delta proteobacterium | reverse complement strand
CGGCCCACTCCTGGTTGGCGTCGACGGAGCGCGTGAAGCCCGACATGGCCGCGTAGCTCAGCCCGATGGCGGCGAGCACGCTCAGCACGTTGAAGGCGCCGAGGGCGTAGTAGGCGCGCTGCCAGGTGGGGCGCGCCGCGGAGGCTGCGGTGGGGGTGCTCATGGGGTCAGAGGCTCCGGTTGCTGCGGGTGGCGCGGGCGAGGGCGGGCGAAGGGGCGGCGCCCCAGAGGCGCTCGGTGGCGACGGTGACGCCCACGAAGGCGTTGAAGGTGCGCGACGACTGGAAGAGGGCGACGTCGCCGCCCACGTCGATCATCACGCGCGTCGAGGGCGAGATCGTGGCGCCGACGAGGAAGCCCCCGTCGCGCGGCGCGTCGGCCGTCTGCGGCGAGAAGTAGTAGAGCTCGTGAAAGGTGCCGAAGGCGCGCGTCCACGCGACGGAGGTCGACGCGGCGGCCCAGAACGAGTGCGTGAGCCCCACGCCCCCCGCGGTGAGCGCGTTGTAGCCGACGTTCAGGTCGAGGTGAAAGCTGCCGATGTCGCGCGCGGCGTAGAGCGCCGTCTGCAGGCCCTCGACGGGCTGGTACCACTGCGACCCCTGCGCGACGCCGAAGGCGCCGCCCACCGACAGTGCGAGCGACGGAGACCAGCTCCCCTGCGGCGCGAGGCGCACCTTCGCGAGCGCGTAGCCCACGTCGACCACGAGGCGGTCGTCGGTGAGCGTGAGGCCCGCCGACCCGAGCTGCACCTGCAGCCAGTCGGTGACCGAGAGCTTCGCGAGAAAGGGCGCCGAGAGCGCCGTCGACGCGTCGGGCACGCTGCGCGTGAACGCCCCGGCCTCGACCTCGAACACACCCGCAGGCACGAGGTCGGCCGTACACGCGATCGTGGGGCGACACGGCAGGGTCTGCACCGGGTCGGCGTGTGCCACCGCAGGGCCCAGCATGGCGCCAAGGAGCACCATTGTGGGACACACCGTGCGCAGCGATTCGCGTGAATTGAGCGTCATGCTTAGCTCAACGGTGGAATTCGTTTCATGATGAGTCGCTCACGCATTTTTCTCGCCCGACACGCAGCGCGTGCGACGGTGACTCAATTCGAGACACCCCTCTGAGCGCCCCAACGGGGCCCCTCGGGGAGGGTGCTCGGTAGGCTTCTGGCGCTCGCGCTCGGCGCGCTGGTATCACCCGCCGCGATGGCCACGATGCGCGCGAAGACCACGGTTTCTGCCCCTCGCGCCGCGTCTCGCGTCGCGGCCGTCGCCGAGCGCGCCCACGTGATCGACGTGCCCTTCGCGATGCGCGCCACGGCCACGAGCCACGGCGCCCGGTGGGACGCCGACCACGGCGTCTTCGTGGTGCGCGCGCCCGCGCTCCCCCCTGCGCTGGAGGCCTTTCGCGCGGCGCCCTACTCGTGGGAGCGCCACGTCGAGCGCCTGCTCAACGACGACCCCGACCCGAAGCCCTCGCGCCCCGCCGCTGCGATCACCCCGCGGCCCCATCAGCGCGAGGCCGTGCGCGCCATTACCGCCGCCGCGGCGGCGAAGCGCGCGGGCTTTCTGCTCGCCGACGACGTGGGCCTCGGCAAGACCATCTCGGCGTGGGAGTCGGTGCGCGCGATGCCCGGCACCGAGAGCGTGCTCATCGTGTGCCCCCTCGCGGTGGTGGCCCACTGGCGCCGCACCCTCGAGGCCATGGGCGACGGCGCCCTCGACGTGGTGATCATCAACTACGACCGCGTGGGCAAGCTCTTCGAAGTGACCCCCGCGGCGCGCAAGAAGGTGCGCTCGAAGAAGGGCCTCGCCCGCGCCGGGAGCGCCCCCGAGTACGACGTGGTGATCTGGGACGAGAGCCACCGCTGCAAGAACCCCACGGCCGCGCGGTCGAAGCTCGCGGCGAAGATCAACGCGCGCGCGGGCTTCGTGCTCTGGCTCTCGGCCACGGCGGGGCAGAACCCCCTGGAACTCTCGTACCTCGCGCCCCTGCTCGCGAGCCTCACGGGCAGCCGCGCGGGCGAGCTCAAAGACTTCGAAGCGTGGTGCGCCGACCAGGGCCTCGGCGTGACCCGCGGCACCTTCGGCCGCTGGGACTGGCGCGGCGACCCGAAAGACTGCGAGAAGGTGCGCGCCCTGCTCTTCGACGGCAAGATCCCCGCGGGCATGCGCCGACGGCCCGAGGACATCGCCGGGTGGCCCGAGATCAACCGCATTCTCACCCCCATCGGCCTCGATGCGTCGGCCCGTGAGCGATACACGCAAGCGTGGACCGAGTTTCGCGCCGCGATGGACCTCGCGCCGGGCGGAGCCAACCCCCGCTCGGCCCTCGCGGCGGCGCTGCGCCTGCGCCAGAAGGCCTCGCTCATTCGCGTGGCGGGCACCGCCGACCTCGTGCGCGAGCTGCTCGAGAACGGCCACCAGGTGGCGGTCTCCGTGGGCTTCCGCGAGACGCTCGACGCGGTGCGCGCCGACCTCGCGGCCGACAAGATCGAGTGCGCCACGCTCCACGGCGCGATGCCCGCGGGCGAGCGCGAGAGCGAGCGGCTGCGCTTTCAGCGCGGGGGCGTGCGCGTGATCCTCTTCACCATGGAGGAGGGCATCTCGCTGCACCAGGGCGAGCACAACGACGTGCCGCGCTCCGAGGTGATCCACGACCTGCGCTGGTCGGCCATTCAGATGGCGCAGATTGAGGGGCGCTGCCACCGCGACGGCCGCTTCGCGCAGGTGTACTGGGCCTACGCCGACGAGACCATCGAGGAGCGCATCGCGGCCATCGTGTGCCGGCGCATCCAGTCGATGAAGGCCATGGTGGGCGACGACGTGGAGACGCTGCGCGAGATCGAGCGCCTCCTCGCCGACGCGCGGAGCTAGAACAGCGTCGACTCGACCTGGCTGCGGAGCTGCGCCTTGAGCGTCGTGACGCGCGCGTGCTCGCGCACCGCGTTGATCCACGCGTCGCGCCAGGCGAGGTTGGCGATGCGCTCGGCGCGGCCCGTCATGCGTGCGTGGGCGTAGGCCACCACGTCGCGCGCGTCGTCGGGGCGCCCCGCGAGCGCCAGCGCGTCGACGTGCGTGAGCAGCACGAACGCCTCCTCGACGCAGGCCGCGCCGCCCGCGTCGAGCATCGAGACCGCGAGCTCCGCCGTCGAGAAGGCCGCGTCGAGGTTGCGCTCGACGAGGTACGCCTCGGCCAGACACGCGAGGGCCCACGGCACGTCGGCCGGAACCCCCTCGAGGAGCCGCGCCGCCTGCTCACCGTCGGCCACCGCGCCCGCGTAGTCGCCGCGCGCCGTAAGCACGCGACAGCGGACGCCGCGCGCGCGCCCGAGGAGCCGCCGCGCCCCCTGCGCCGTGCAGCTCTCGATGGCCCGGTCGCACGCGACCTGCGCGGCGTCGAGCATCCCCTCGGTGAGCGCCGCCGCGGCGAGGTACAGCTCGGCCACCGCGCTCACGTGGTGCAGCCCCAGCCGCGACGCCGCGGCGCGCGCCTCGCGCAGCGGGCCCAGCGAGCGCTGGTGCATCCCGAGGATCTGCCGCCCGCGCCCCACGGCCACGCGCAGCTCGCACATCTCGCGGAGGTTGCCCGACTCTTCGAAGCGCAGCGCGGCCTCCTCGAGCAGCGCGAGGTGCGCCCCCGGCGCGCCATCGATGAGCGTGAGCGCCGCCCGCGCCCGCAGCACGTCGCCGCGCACGTCGGCGCTCTCG
>CAISKJ010000975.1 GCA_903885885.1 uncultured delta proteobacterium | reverse complement strand
GGCCGAGGGCCGACAGCGCCGCGTCGGCGCCCCGCAGGGCCTCGCGCAGAAAGGCCTCGTCGTCGAGGGCGCCGCGCAGCGCGCGCACGCCGTCGGCGACGTCGAGCCGCGACGAGGCGCGCGCCACGGCCGTCACCGCGTGCCCGCGCGCGGCGGCCTGCGTCACGAGGAGGCGGCCGCAGCCGCCGGAGGCACCGAGCACCACGAGCTTCATCATCGCGGCGTAGGATGCCACCCGGGCGCGCCGCGGTCTTCGCCGCTGTCCGACCGGTCGGACAAATCGCGTTCTTCGAAGAATTACGGTGATTCCCGCGGGGGCACCCCTCGACAGGCCCGTCGCCTCGATCGCAGTCCAGCGCGCGCCGTGCATCGCGTCGGTCGCCACGCGGAGGCTCGTGCCGCTACGTCGCGGTGCCCGGTTCGGGCGAGGCGCCGCGCGCGATCACGCTGGGGCCGTAGGCGAACTTGCGCGCGCGCATCACGGCGCCGAGGGGGCGCATCTCTTCGGTGGCGTGCCACGGGTCGAAGGACATGTCTTCGACGGCCTTCTCCGTCGCGGCGCCGTCGGCCGCGGTCACATCGACGCGGGGGATCGTGAGCGTCGCGAGCTCGACCCAGGGGGAGGCCGACTCCTTCCACTCGACGGCGGCGTCTTCGATGGGGGTCGCGGTCTCGTCGACGTAGAGCTGCGCGCGCAGCGTGTACGTGATCGGGCCGCCCTGCAGGCGCTTCACGAGGTCGGCGCGGTAGCCGTCGGGGCCCGTCGCGATGTTGCCGCCCTGCGCGGCGGGCGCGAGCGAGAACTTCGCCGCGAAGGGGCCGAGCCGCAGCGGCGCCGCGGTGTAGAAGTGCGCCGTCGCGAGCGACGAGGGCTGCGGCCGCGTGACGAGCTCTTTGATGAACCGCAGCGCGCGGCCCCACCCGAGGGCGCTCACGAGCCCCGGGAGCAGGTGCAGCGGGCCGCGCTCGACCACGCGCAGGAGCTTGAGAAAATCATCGGGGCTCCCGATCGAGAACGTGGGCGCGGTGATAAAGAGAAGATCCTGCGTGGTGGCCCCTTCGAGGCCGGGGATGAGCTTCGCACCCGGCACGTCGAGCACCTTGAGGGCGAGGCCGCGCACGTCGGGCACGCCGTCTTTCTGGCGCGTCCCTACGCCGTTGGAGAAGCGCACGAAGCACCGCGACGGGCCCGCCTTGGCGAAGATCGCCACGCGCAGCTCTGCGGGGAGGTCGGCGCGCACCGTGAGCTCCGCGGCCGCGCCCGTGTGCGACTTCAGGTGCAGCGCGCGCCCGGGCTTCGCGCCCTTCGCGGCGCGGTCTTGCATCCCGCGAATCTCCTCGGCATAGCCCTTGAAGCGAGCCTCCTCGTCGGGGCCCACAACTTCCTTCCACTGCGTGCGGGGATCGGCGTTCATTGCGCGCACGCTAACATCCCGCGCCTCCATCGGGGCCCCTCCATCGCCATGAGCACCGCGCAACCTCCCCTGTCTCGCCCACGCAACCTCCCCCCGCTGCCGCGCCTGGCGCTCGCCGCGCTCCTCG
>CAISKJ010000974.1 GCA_903885885.1 uncultured delta proteobacterium | reverse complement strand
CTCAGCCGGCGGGCTGCGCGGCGCTCTGGGCGTTGAGCGCGTCTTGCAGCTCCACGACCTTGAGAAAGAGCTCGAGGCGGTTGCGCTCGAGGTTGCGCATGAGCGCGTTGTCGTAGGGCCCGAACACCTCGTTCACGTGGCGCTCCGACTCGGTGCCGCGCACGGTGATGGCCGCGAGGCCGAACACGGCGTCGAGGATGCGCACGGTGTAGCGGGGCTGGTCCTTGAGAAAGTCCTCGACGGCGGTGAGCACGCCGTTGCGGGGCCCACCCTCGTTGAGCGCCATCGCGAAGGCGCCGCCGCCGCGCAGGCCGCCCTTGCCGAGGGCCGCGACTTCGAGCGTGGCGCCGAGGTCGAAGCTGTGCGGGTGCACCACCTCGGAGGGGAGCCCGTTGGGCTCGTAGTACGAGTCGCGGCGCGCGCAGGGCCAGCCCACGTGGTGCACCAGCACGACGCCCTCGGGGCTGCGCTCGCTCCACGCACGGTCGAGCAGCTTGAGCTCGTTGTAGACCGAGAAGTAGTTGTGGTCGCCGTCGATGAGCGTGAACTCCGAGCGGCACCCCGGCGCGAGCAGGTAGATCAGCCCGAGGCCCTGGTAGAGGTTGTACACCTCGCTGTCGATCGCCTGCGCGGCGAGCGCCTGCGAGGGCGAGGGCTCCACCGTCACGAGCTCGATCTTCTTCTCGCCGCAGTACTTGATGAGCCGATCGGTGAAGGGCCCCGAGTCGGAGCCGATCTCGAGCACCGAGTTCGGCGCCGTGCGGTCGAGCAGGCTGAAGATGATCTCTTCGTACTCCTTGAGGCTGTGCAACATCAGGTCGGCCATGGGTCGTAATCCGCTTCAGGGGGGTGAGAGTGGAGGTCGTCGACGGGGGTCGTCGTTGAGGCGCGAGAATACGGGTACGCCCGCGGCCCTGTCGAAGACGTTGCAGAAACTCACCCCGATGCGCCGAGAGCTCCGAGCGCGGCCCCGCGTGACCCGACCGCGGCAGCGCGTCAGAGGTTCGATTCGACTTCGAAGGGCCACGCGATGTGCGTGTCGCCCGTCGCGTCGGGCACCGCCATGCGCCAGCCGCTCATGGCGTGCGCGAGGCACTGCCCCACCGCGCGCAGCGACGCGGGCGCGTGCGGCGTGGCCGAGCGCACGGCGCCGCTCGTCGCGATCACCAGGTCGACGGTGATGCGCCCCTCGGCCTCGTCGCCCGCCTGATCGATGCACTGATCGACCTCTTCGGTGTGCGCGCCCACCGCGGCCTCGACCACCGCGTCGGCCGAGTCCGACGGGAGCTCGGCCTCGCCCTGCGCCTCCTCGGCCTCCTGGGGCTCGCCCGAGGCCTCCTCGGGCGCCGGAGCCTCCCCGGTCGCCTCGGGGGCCGCCGCGAGGGCGTGGCGCTCGGCGTGAGCGTGCTGGGCGCGCTGGGCGTGCTGGGCGTGCTGCGCGTGGTGGGCGTGGTGCACCCGCACGCGACGGTGCCGACGGTGCACCCCTTCGGGCGTCACGGTCGCGATCACGAGCGGCGCGCTGGCCTCGGCCGTCGGCGTCGCCACGGGGATCGCGTGGGCGGCCACATCGACCTGGGTCACGGGCGCAGGGCCCGCGGGCTCGACCGCGGGCGCCGACCGCGGGCGGCTCCACCCGACGGCCCCGATCACGAGCGAGAGGGCCACCGCGGCCACGGTGAGGTACACGCGACGCGACGGCCCGCGCGCGACGAGCCCGTCGGGCAGCGACGCGCGGCCCTCGTCCGTCGGGGCGTCGTTGTCGTTCTGGGCCGTCGCCGCGATGCGAAAGCTGCCCGACGCCTCGGTGGTGGGAGCCGTGTTCTCGACGATAGGGTGAGCGTGCATGTCGCGTTGGCCTCTCTGCGAGGTCTCAACGGCGGCGCGGCGCCCAACCTTGAGGCTCACCCGCAGAGAAATAATCTCAGCGGCAGGCCGAGCTGACGCAGCTCAGGCTCGGCGGGCACTGCGCGTTGCACGCGCCGCAGTGGTTGCGGTCGTTGTTGAAGTTGCGGCACAGCCCCGCGCAGAACGCGAGCCCCGGCGCGCAGGGCGTGGGCGGGTCGCAGGGCGGCTCGTTCACGAGGCCGCAGTGGGTGCAGCCCCCGACGGTGGGGGTGAAGTTCACGTTGCAGGTGTACACGCAGCGCCCCGCCTGGCAGCCGCGCATGCCGTCGGGCACGACCGGGCACACGCGACCGCACCCGCTCGGGCCGCACCAGTCGGGGTCGCTGCGCGGGTCGGTGCAGCGACGCCCGTCGCAGAGGCTCTGGCCCGCGGGGCACGCGCACGCGCCGTTGACGCAGTAGGTGGTGTCGGGGCACACCATGCCGCAGCCGCCGCAGTTGCGCGGGTCGTAGCGCACGTTGGTGCACGCGCCGCCGCAGAGGCTCAGCCCCGCGGGGCACCCGCCCGCGGGGGGCACGTCGGGGAGCGCGACGGGCACGTCGACGACGCCGCCGTCGGGCGTAGGGGCCGCCGCGCCGCCCAGCACGAAGGCCTCGCTCACCCGCTCGTTGGGGATGAACCGCACGACGCGCGCGCGCCGCGCCAGCTCGAGGCCCTGCGAGCAGCTCGCGCGGGTGCGCGCCACCACCGTCACGGTGATGGGCTGCGAGAGGTCCTCGTCGCGCGGCACGATGCGAAACTCGAGGATCTTGTGCGGGGGTATGCCCGGCGACACGGGCGCGACCACCCGCTGCGGCGAGAGCCCGCGCGACTGCACCTCGATGCAGATGCCCCGCAGCGACGACTCGCTGTCGAAGCTCAGCGCCGAGTACACGCTGAGGTACACGTCGGTCTCGTCGACGGCGCACGCGGAGAGGGCAGCGGCGACGAGCAGGGCGGCGCGGCGGCTCACGGCGCCGTCACCGCTTGAAACGTGTACACGGGCGCGTCGGCGGGCTGCGCGAGGTGCCACGTGAGGGCCACCGCGCCGCCCACCACGGCGGCGCCGATGAGCGTCCAGAACCACCAGCGGGCGTAGACGGGGGTCGCGCTCGAGGCCTCGCCGTCGCGCTCGAGGCGGGGCGCGAGGCGCGTGGCGGCGCCGTCGCGCAGGGTCATCGCGAAGCGCGCGGTGCGGAGATCGG
>CAISKJ010000973.1 GCA_903885885.1 uncultured delta proteobacterium | reverse complement strand
GAGGTACACCTCGCGCGCCCCGCCGTTCTCCACGGCCACGACGCGCGCGTGCTCGAGAAAGCGATCGACGATGGACACCACGCGGATGCGATCGCTCACGCCCGGTACGCCCGGCCGCAGGCAGCAGATGCCGCGCACGATGAGGTCGATGGTGACGCCCGCCTGCGAGGCCTCGTAGAGCGCGCTGATCACCTTGGGGTCGACGAGGGCGTTCAGCTTCGCCACGAGCCGCGCCGGGCGCCCCGCGCGCGCGTGGTCGGCCTCGCGGCGAATGAGCTTCAGCACGGCCTCGCGCACGCCGAGGGGGGCCACCGCGAGGCGCTTCCACACGGGGGGCTCGCAGTAGCCCGTGAGGAGGTTGAAGAGCGCCGTCGCGTCGTCGCCGAGCTCGGGGCGCGACGAGAAGAGCGACAGGTCGGTGTAGAGCCGCGCCGTGGTCGGGTTGTAGTTGCCCGTGGCCATGTGCACGTAGCGCTTCAGGCCCGCGGCCTCGCGGCGCACGATGAGGCACACCTTGGCGTGCGTCTTGAGCCCGATGAGGCCGTACACCACGTGGACGCCCGACTCCTCGAGGGCGCGCGCCCACTGGATGTTGGCCTCTTCGTCGAAGCGCGCCTTGAGCTCCACGAGGGCCGTCACCTGCTTGCCGTTCTCGGCGGCGCGGGCGAGGGCGCGCACGAAGGGCGAGTCTCGCCCCGCGCGGTACAGGGTGATCTTGATGGCGAGCACCTTCGGGTCGTCGGCGGCGCGCGACACGAAGTCCACCACGCTGTCGAAGCTCTCGTAGGGGTGCTGCAGGAGCACGTCGCGCTCGGCCACGAGGGCGAAGGGGTCTTCGGTGTCGCGAAACGGCGGCACGAGCTGCGGCGAGAAGGGCTCGTCGCGCAGCTCGCGGCGGTCGTCGGCCACCATCACCGCCATGAGGTCGCCGAGGTGCAGCGGGCCGTCGATGGGGTACACGTCCACGGGCTCGAGGCCCAGCACGTCGCGCAGGAGCTCGAGGGCCCGCGGGTCCATCGAGGTGGCGGCCTCGAGGCGCACGGCGCTCCCGCGGTCCCGTCGGCGCAGCTCCTGCTGAATCTCCACGAGGAGGTCTTCTGCCTCCTCTTCGTCGATCTCGAGGTCCCAGTTGCGCGTGAGGCGAAACGACGACACCGAGTAGATCTTCACGCCCGTGAAGAGGCTCCCCACGTTGCGCGCGATGATGTCTTCGAGGAGCACGAAGGTGCGCGCGCCGTTGACGATGCCGCAGTCGACGAGGCGCGGCGAGATCGACGGCACCTGCACCACCGCGAAGCCGACGCCCCCCTCCTCGCGGTCGCTCTCGAACGACACGCCGAGGTTGAGCGACTTGTTCTTCAGGTGCGGAAACGGGTGCCCCGGGTCGATCACCAGGGGCGTGAGCACGGGGTAGATCTCGCGCGCGAAGTAGTCCTCCATGCGCTTCGTGAGGTCGGGGCCCCACGCGTCGGCCGAGGGCAGCGAGACGCCCACCGCGGCGAGCGCCGGCCGCACCTGCTCGCGCCACAGCACGTACTGATCACGCACCATGCGATGGGTGCGCGCCGAGATGGCCGCCACGCACTCCTGCGGGCTCATCCCGTCGGCCGAGGGCTCCACGGGGTCGCCGCCCGCCACCTGCTGCTTCAGGCCCGCCACGCGGATCATGAAGAACTCGTCGAGGTTCGTCGCCACGATGGCGAGAAACTTCACCCGCTCGAGGAGCGGTACGCTCGGGTCGGCGGCCTCGTCGAGCACGCGCTGGTTGAACTCGAGCCACGACAGCTCGCGGTTGAGAAACAGCCGCGCGTCGGCGTTGCCGCTCCGCTGCGCGGGCGGCGTCACGGTGTTGATCCCCAGCGGGAGCGAGAGGGGTTCGGTGCTCACGACGCGTCTCCCAGCACGTACCCGCGGAGGGTCGAGTGCACCTCGATGCGCTGCCCCAGCGACGACTCGGTGGTCGCGCGAATCTCGAGCACGCCCACGTCGGCCGCGTACCACGTGGTGGTCTCGATGTGGGCCTGCGAGCCCGAGCGCACCACCTCGATCACGTTGCGAAACCGCTGCCCGCCGACGGTGCGCGTGCCGCCCACGGCGCGCACCTCGAGGTGCGACCCGTCGCGCGCCTCCCACGTGGCGCCCACCCGCACGGGGTCGCGCACCACGTAGTCGCCCTCGCGCAGCACGCCGTCGCCGCGCAGCTCCCACGTCTCCGTGCGCGTGCCGCTGCGCACGTAGAAGCGCTGCCCGTCGGCGCGCACCACCGTCAGCGCCGAGAGCACCGTGTCGCCGCCGTAGCCCGTCTGCGTGTCATAGCTCCACGCGGCGCCCGCGCGCAGCGGAACGTAGTCGCGCGCCACGAGGGGGCCCCGCGGCGGCGGCGGCGGCTGCGCGGCGGCGCAGCCCAGCGCAGAGAGGCAAAGCACCAGGAGGGATCGTCGTCCGAGGGGCATCACCCGCGGAGACTATCGCGGCGCGAGCGCCCGCGTGTGACGCAAAGGTGACCGCGCCCCGAAGCGCGCGGCCCGCGAAGGGTTGAGGCCGATCACGGGATGGCGGCCCGCACGACGAGGACCGGGCACGGCGCCGTGCGCACCACGGCCTCGGCGGTGCTCCCCAGGAGGCGCGTGAGGAGCCGAGGTGCGCTTGTGCCGACGACGACCATCTGTGCGTCGGTCTGCTGCACGAAATTCGCGATCGCGGCGGCCGGCGGGCCCTCGATGAGCTGCGTCGAGAGGCGAAGCTTCTCGGGGCGGAAGCGCGCGGCGACCTCGTCGAGGCGGTGCTGCAGGGCGCTCACGTGCACCGCGAGCTGGTCGGGGGGGAGGGCGAGGGTGGCGTCCATCACGGCGATCGCGGGAGGCTCCCAGGCGTGCACGAGCACGACGTCGGCGCCGAGGTCGCGGGCGAGCGTCATCCCGTGACGAATGGCGCTCTCGGTGGTGTGCGTGAGGTCGGTGGCGATGACGATGGGCTTCATGCTGCACCTCTAAAGCAATGCGGAGACCGCGGCACCTCCCCATCGCGCCACCCGCCGAGGGAATCTCAGCGCGCGCTCACTTGAAGCCCACCTCGACGATGGCCACGCGCCGCGAGGCGTGCTCATCGAAGGTGACCACCTCGTCGTTGGCGAGCGACTCGTGGCCCCATGCCTCGGCGTAGATGTAATCGTGGCCCGGGTCGGGGGCGGGCTTGTTCCAGCACACCTTGTGGGCAATCTCGGGCACGCCGAGCGACAGCTCTTCGAGAAACATGTAGCCCCGGTCGGCCGTGTTGCCGCTGCCGTAGTAGGCGCCGCGGAGCGACGTGTAGTTCATGCTCTTGAGGGCGCCGTTCCACCGCTGGTAGGTCTTGCCCTTGGCGTCTTTGCGCTTGTCGCCCGAGTCGTTCCAGCAGGGCGTGTGATAGATGCCCAGGCCGAAGGTCTTGCCCGTAATGTGCACGCCCTTGGGGAGGTTGTTGGGCATGCGCAACCCCGTCTTGCAGATGCCCATGATGTTCTCGGTCCGCGTGCCGTGCCACGCCCAGGTGCGCCCCGTGGCGCCGGGCTTGGCCTCGGTGAGCGACGCGAAGGCCGAGAAGGGGTCGTGGCGGCCCTGCTGCTCGCACTTCCACAGCCGGTACATCTTCACCTGGCCGTGGAAGTTGGCGTTCACCGGCGACTGACCCTTCTCGAAGAGGGTCTTTACCTGCTTATAGAAGTCGCTCTCGGGCGCCACGAAGTCGATGTCGCACTTCAGACCGTCGTACCATACTTCGGTAGGATCTTCGTACTCGGCCGCGGCGGCGAACACGTCCTTCTGCAAGATGGCGTCGCGGAGCAGGGTGATGAACTTCCGCTGCTCCTCGATGCGCTCCTTCGAGTTGATGAGAATGGCGTCGAGGTCGAGCTTCGACTTCTTGCGCGCGTGGTCGATGTTGCGCGGAATGTTCGACAGGTACTCGTT
>CAISKJ010000972.1 GCA_903885885.1 uncultured delta proteobacterium | reverse complement strand
GGGCGGGGTGCGCGGCGCGCATCGCGGCCAGGGCGTCGGCGAGGGTGAAGCCGCCGTCACGGGCGGGCGTTTCGTCGCGGGCGGGCGCGGGCTGCGCGCCGAGGGCAGCGCCCTGGAGCAGCGCGGCCGCGAGCAGCAGGCACGAGAGCCAGGGCTTCATTGGGGCACCCCCTCGCGGGCGGCGTCGAGGTCGGGCGCGTCGTGCGACGCGGGCGGCGCGACGGGCGTACGCGGCGAAAACAGCTTGTACAATGTAGGAAGCGTGAAGATCGAGAGCGCGAGCGACGAGAGGAGGCCGCCCACCACCACGATGGCGAGGGGCTTCTGCGAGTCGGAGCCGATGCCGTGGCTCACCGCCGCGGGGAGGAGCCCGAGGGTGGCGACGAGCGCGGTCATCATCATGGGCCGCAGGCGCAGGTCAGTGCCGTGCACGATGGCGTCGTCGAGGGCGTCGCCCGCGGCGCGTCGCTCGTTGATGTAGGCCACGAGGATCACCCCGGTTTGCACCGACACGCCGAAGAGGGCGAGGAAGCCGACGCCCGCGGAGACCGACAGCGGCGTGCGCGTCACGTGGAGCGCGGCGAGGCCGCCGACGGGCGACGTGAGCAGCACGTTGCCGAGGATGAGCAGCGCCTCGTGGGGCCGACGAAACATCGCGAAGAGCAGGCCGAAGATCACCAGCACGGTGACGGGCACCACGAAGGCGAGGCGCTTCGAAGCGCGCGCGGCGCTCTCGAACTCGCCGCCCCAGGAGATGGCGTAGCCCGGCGGCGGCGTGCGCAGCGCCCTCGCCACGCGGGCCTGCGCCTCGGCCACGGTCGACCCGAGGTCGCGCCCGCGGACGCTGAACTTGATGGCGATGTAGCGCCGCCCGTCTTCGCGAAAGATGCGCGACGCGCCCGCTTCGATGCGCACCGAGGCGAGCTGCCCGAGGGGCACGATGTGGCCCGCGTCGGTGGGCACCGCGAGGCGCCGGAGCTCGTCGAGGGAGCTGCGCGCGGCCTCGCGGTAGCGCACCACGAGGTCGTGGCGGCGCTCGCCCTCGACGATCTGCGTGACGGCGACGCCGCCGACGCCGGCCTCGACGACGTCTTCGATGTCGGCGGCGCTCACGCCCACGCGGTCGGCCTCGCGGCGCCGCACCTCGACGTTGACGTTCGACTGGCCGACCTCGCGAAAGATGCCCAGGTCGGCGACGCCGCGCACGCCGCGGATCTCGTGGGCGACGCGCGACGCGAGGTCGTCGAGGGCGTGCAGGTCGTCGCCGGTGATCTTCACGGCGAGCTGCCCCTTCACGCCCGTGAGGGCCTCTTCGACGTTGTCGGAGATGGGCTGCGAGATGCCGAACGACACGCCCGGCACGGCGTCGAGGGCGCGGCTCACGGCGTCTTCGAGGCGCTCGCGGTCGCCGTCGAAGATCGGGCGCCAGCGCGCGCGGTCGCGCAGCGACACGAGGAACTCGGCGTTGTAGAAGCCCGACGGGTCGGTGCCCTCGTCGGGGCGCCCGAGCTGCACGGCGATGGTCTCGACCTCGGGAAAGCCCCGGAGGATCTCGCGCATCCCGCGCACGTGCCCGGCGGGCGTGTCGTAGCCGTCGACGAGATGCTCGGCCTCTTCGAGGGAGATGTCGCCGGGCATCGAGGCGCGCACCCACAAGGCGCCCTCGTTGAGGTGCGGGAGAAACTCCGAGCCGATGGTGTGAAACATCGCGCCCTCGGCCACGAGCAGCGCCGCCGCGGCGAAGAGCACCACGCGGGGCCGCGCGAGGAGCCGCGCCAGGCCCGGACGATGAACGCGGCGCACGAGCTCGAGGAGCGGGTTGTGAAACTCCTTGAGGTCGCCGCGGAGGAGGGCCGTGGCCATCGCGGGCACGAGGGTCACCGCGAGCACGAGGGCGCCCAGCAGGGCGAAGCCCACCGTCCAGGCCATGGGGCGAAAGAGCCGCCCCTCGACGCTCTGGAGCGAAAAGATCGGGAGATACGAGGCGATGATGATCCCGATGGCGAACACGATGGGGCGCGCCACCTCGTGGGCCGCGGCGCGCACGAGGCCCACCAGCGGCGGGCGCTTCGCGCCGGGCGGCTGCGCGGCGAGGAGGCGAAAGATGTTCTCGACCATGACGATCGAACCATCGACGATCATGCCGAAGTCAACAGCTCCGATGGAGAGGAGGTTCGCGGGAATCTGGAGCGCGTTCATCCCGACGAAGGCGACCAGGAGCGACAGGGGGATGGTGACCGCGACGATGAGCGCGGCGCGGGCGTTGCCGAGAAAGACGAACAGAATGAGCACCACGAGCGACACGCCCGCGAGGAGGTTCTCCATCACGGTGTGCGTGGTGAGCTCCATGAGCCGCGTGCGATCCTGGTATGGGTGGATCTTCACGCCGCGGGGGAGCACGCGGGCGTTCACGTCGGCGATGCGCAGGTGGAGCCGCGCGAGCACCGTCTGGGCGTCGTCGCCGCGCCGGAGGAGCACCGTGGCGGCCACCACGTCGGGGTCGTCGTTGAGCGAGGCGCGCCCGAGCCGCGGCTGGTAGCCCACCGACACGGTGGCCACGTCGCGCACGCGCACGGGCGTGCCCGCGTGCTCGAGCACGGCCACGTCGCCGATCTCGTCGGGGTGCAAGAGCCCGACGCCGCGCACGTTGAGCGACGCGGGGCCGAAGGGCATCACGCCGCCGCCGGCGCTCCCGTTGGCGCGCTGGAGGGCGGTGCGCAGGTCGTCGATGCCGACGCCGTGCGCGGCCATGCGGGCGGGGTCGGCGAGCACCTGGTACTGCTTCAGCGTGCCGCCGAAGCTCGCCACGTCGGCGACGCCGTCGACGCGCAGGAGCTCGCGCTCGACGACCCACTCTTCGAGGTCTTTGAGCGCCGAGAGCGACTGCGGCGCGGCGCGCACTTCGTCGGGGCCGCACTCGCGCTCGCGGCGCTCGGCGCAGGTCACGAGGCGGTACCGCAGGATCTCTCCGATGGGGCTCGCGAGGGGCCCCAGCGCGGGCGCCACGCCGTCGGGGACGCCCGCCTGCGCGAGGCGCTCGAGCACCTGCGCGCGGGCGAAGTAGTCGCTCACGCCCTCGGCGAAGGTCACGGTCACCACGCTGAGCCCCGCGATGGAGACCGAGCGCACCGACACCTGGCGCGGCACGGTGTTGAGCGCGCGCTCGAGGGGCGCGCTCACGAGGCGCTCGAGCTCCTCGGCGGCGTGGCCGGGCCACTGGGTGATCACCTGCACCTGGG
>CAISKJ010000971.1 GCA_903885885.1 uncultured delta proteobacterium | reverse complement strand
GGGTCGACCGCGCGGGGCCCGGGCGTCCGTCGCGCGCGCGTCGCGGGCGCAGCCGTCGCAGGGGCCGTTCGCGCAGCACCATGAGCGAGGTGCACGGCGACGTCGCGCGGCGCTCCGACGAAGAGGCGCGGGCGCGCGGGGTGTTTCCCTACGGCGGAACACGCGGCCCCTCGACGCCCAACAACGGCAGCGCCGAGGCCTCGGGCGTACACCCCGACACGAGCGACGACCACGGCGACGGTGACGAGTAACGTGACCGTGAACGAGATCGAAGCGCTGGTGCGCGAGGGAGACATCGAGCGCGCCGCCGCCCTCGCGCAATCGCTCGAACAATGGAAGCGCGCCGCGGAACTCCTCGCGTCGCTCGGCAGGCCCGCCGAGGCCGCGCTCTGCGCCGTGCGCGGCGGCGAGTGGCGCGTCGCGATGGAGGTGGCCCTCACGTCGAGCGACGAGCGGGTGATCGCCGCGCTCGCCGAAGAGGTGGGCAAAGACCCGACGCGCGCCATCGCGCTCGCCGCGCAGTGCCGCCTCGCGCGCCGCGACGACGTGGCCGCCATGGTGCTCGAGGCGAGCGCCCCCGCCGAGGCCGCGCGGCACTGGTACGAGCGCGGCGACTACCTGCGCGCCGCGAAGTGTTGGGACCGCGCCAAGGAGCCCGCCCAGGCCACGCGCGCCTACGAGCAGCACCTCGCGCAGACGCCCGACGACGCCGTCACCGCCGTGCGCCTCGCCGAGCTTCGCGCGGCCGCGAGCGACGACGCCGGGGCCGTGCGCGCGCTCCAGTCGGCGGTGCGTGCGGGTGCGGGCGACGAGGCCATGGCGATGCTCGTGTGCGGCCTCGCGCGCCTCGGGTACGAGCACGGCGCGCGCGCGTGGGTGCGACGGCTCCGCGACCGCGACACGAAGCATCCCGCCGACCTCGCGGCGTACACCGACAAGCTCCCCAAGAGCGCGGGCGGCGAGAAGCGCTACGCGGGTCGCTATCGCGTGGTGCGCGAGGCGGGCTCTGGGGCCACGGGGCGCGTGATGGAGGCCGTCGACGAGCTCACGGGCGAGTCGGTGGCGCTCAAGATCCTCGCGGTGAGCGACGACCGCAGCGCGGCCTTCGCGCGCTTCATGCGAGAGGCCGAGCTCGCGCGCCAGCTCGACGACCCTTCGATTGTGCGCATGCGCGCGCTCGACCCCGAGGGGCCCACCATCGTGTACGACTGGATGCCCGGCGGCACGCTCGCCGAGCGCATCGGTCGCATGTCGCTGCGCGAGGCGCGCGCCGTGGTGCTGCGCGTGCTCCAGGCGCTCGAACTGTTGCACCGCAACGGGGTGGTGCACCGCGACATCAAGCCGTCGAACGTGCTCTTCGACCCCGCCGGGCAGCCGCGCCTGGGCGACCTCGGCGCCGCGCACCTCGGCGACCTCGGCGCCACCGTGACGGGGGGCCTCGTGGGGTCGCTCCCGTACATGGCGCCCGAGCAGATTACGGGCGCCCCCGTGAGCGCCGCGACGGACCTGTATGCGCTCGGCTGCGTGCTGTACCAGATGCTCACGGGGAGGCTGCCGTATGGCGGTCCCGACTTCGTGTCGCAGCACCTCGGGGAGGCTGTTCCGAAGCCGAGCGTCGCGCGCAAGGGCATCCCCGTGGAGTTCGACGCGGTGATCGCGGCCATGCTCGCGAAAGACCCCGAGCAGCGACCGCAAGATGCCGCGTCGGCGCGCGCGCTCCTCGCGGGCCTCACGTGGGACGACGCGCCGGAGCTCGAGCCCGCGCGCGTATCGCTCATTCCGTCGCTCCCCGCGGCGGCGATGGACGATGGGGCGCGGCTCGTCCCGTCGGCGACGCTCGCGGGCGCGTGGACGGACCTGCGCCTCGCGCGCGACGTCGTGCGGGTGCGCGTTCCCGCCAGCGCGCGGGAGCTGATTACGCGGTGGTGCGTGGCCGAGGCGACGGCGCTGCAGCCCGTTCACGACGTGATCGAGGACGGCGCGCACCTCGAGCTGCGCCTCGAGCCCGTGCCCGTGACGGTGCCCCTCAACGAGGTGGCCGCGATGGCGCGCGTGCGGGTGCTCTCGGCGCTGTCGCAGCTCGGCGTCGAGGTGGCGCGCGTGACGAACCTCGCCGTGGGCCTCGTCGACGACGACGCCGTCGCGCCCATCGCCGCGGTGCTCCGCGCGGTGGGCGTCGAGGTCGAGGAACTCTAGCGACGGCGCCGTCGCACGCCGCGCACGGTGCGGCGACGGATGATGCGTCGAAGCGCGCCCCGAGGGCGCGGGGCGACGCGGGGGTGCTGCGCGCGCGACACCGCGTCGGAGCCGGGCATCGCGAGAATCTGCGTGCCGGGGATGCCGAGGGCCACGAGGTCTTCGCGCGCGGTCGACACGGCGCGCGTGCGCTGGCAGCGCGTGGTGCGCAGGTCGTGGTTGGCGCCGCCGTGGCGCGCGTACACCACCCACGTGGTGCCCGCTTCGAAGGGCACCGCGCAGGCCGTCGGGGTAAACACATGGCGCGTGGTGCCCGCGGTGGCGCCCTTCCACTCGCGGAGCACGAGGAGGGTGACCCAGCGGCCCTGCACGCCCTCGCCGCCGCCCGCCACGTAGGCGCCGTCGCGCATCGCCGTGACCTGGCCTTCGAAGACCGCGTCGGACTCGGCGAGCGCCACGGGCGGAGGCCGCGTCGCCGGGCAGGTGCAGAGCTGCGCGTGGGCCAGCGAGCCCGCGAGCGTGAGCGCGGCCGAGAGCGCGAAGGAGACGGTGAGGCGCGATGACACGACGCGCAGGATGCTCGCGATGCGCGCGCGTTTCAACGTGTACTACAGCGACGCGAAGCGCGCGGTGAAGTGGCGCAGCGTGGGGGCCTGGTAGGTGAAGCGCATGCCGCGCACGGCGTCGCGTCGGTGCCACACGTTGGTGACGGCCTCGACCACGTACTCGACGTGGCTCTGGGTGTAGACCCTGCGCGGAATGGCGAGGCGCACGAGGTCGAGGGGCGCCACGCCCTCTTCGCCGGTGGCGGGGTCGGGGCGGCCGAACATCACGGTGCCGATCTCGACCGCGCGGATGCCGGCCTCGCGGTAGAGCTCGACGACGAGGCTCTGCCCCGGCAGGTCGCGCGGTGCGACGTGCGAGAGAAAGCGGCGCGCGTCGAGGTACACGGCGTGGCCGCCGGGAGGCTCCATGATGGGCACGCCCGCTTCGAGCAAGCGCTCGCCGAGCCAGACCACGGAGCGGATCCGGTAGCGGAGATAGTCCTCGTCGAGGGCCTCGTAGAGGCCGGTGGCGATGGCGTCGAGGTCGCGCCCCGCGAGGCCGCCGTAGGTGGTGAACCCCTCGGTGAGAATGAGCAGGTCGCGCTCGCGCGTGGCGAGGCGCTCGTCGCGCGTCGCGAGGAAGCCGCCGATGTTGGCGAGGCCGTCTTTCTTGGCCGACATGGTGCAACCGTCGGCGAGGGCGAAGAGCTCGCGCGCGATGTCGATGGGGCGCTTGTCGGAGTAGCCCTCCTCGCGCATCTTGATGAACCACGCGTTCTCGGCGTAGCGGCAGGCGTCGATGTAGAAGGGCACGCCGAACTCGCGGCACAGGGCCGACACGGCGCGCGCGTTGGCCATCGAGACGGGCTGGCCGCCGCCCGAGTTGTTGGTGAGCGTGAGCATGCACACGGGCACGCGACCGCGGTGCTCGGCGAGCACGGCGCGGAGGCGGTCGACGTCCAGGTTGCCCTTGAAGGGGTGGCGCGACGTGGGGTCGCGGCCCTCGGCGATGACGAGGTCGAGGGCGGTGGCGCCGGTGGCCTCGACGTTGGCGCGCGTGGTGTCGAAGTGCGTGTTGTTGGGCACCACGTCGCCGGGCTTGCAGAGCGTGCTGAAGAGAATGCGCTCGGCCGCGCGGCCCTGGTGCACGGGCATCACGATGTCGAAGCCGAAGATGTCCTTCACCGCGGCCTCGAAGCGGTACCAGCTCCGGCTGCCCGCGTAGGCCTCGTCGCCGCGCATCATCGCGGCCCACTGCTCGGCGCTCATGGCCGACGTGCCGCTGTCGGTGAGCAGGTCGATGATCACTGCGTCCGACGGCAGCAGAAACGGGTTGAAGCCCGCCTCGCGCAAGAGCCGCTCGCGCTCGTCGCGCGTGGTCATGCGAAGGGGCTCGACCGACTTGATGCGAAAGGGCTCGATGATGGTGCGCACGGTGGCCGCGCGTGTGCACGCCGTGTGCCCCGATCGATCCCCACGGCGCGTGGGCGGGGCCCCCACCCGACGCTGCCGCGCGCCCCGCCCCCGCGGAGCGCTGACGTGGGGACACATCTCCAGACTCCCTTGATTTCCGCGCGGACGTGC
>CAISKJ010000970.1 GCA_903885885.1 uncultured delta proteobacterium | reverse complement strand
TCTCCTCGCCGCGCTCTGCGTCGCGACGAGCGTGGCCTTCGGTGAGCCCGTCGCGGGCGCGGCGCCCTTCGTGTACGCGCGGCGCGCCTCGCAGACATTCTGAGCGCGATCGCAAGGCGCTCGACGCGCCCCCGCGCCGTGGCCTATGAGGTCGCGCATGAGAACACGCACACTGGCCCTGGCCTCGGTACTCCTCGCGTCGTGCGCGAGCGCGCCGCCCCGCGCGGCCGCGCCCGTCGCCGCGGTCTCCGTCGCCATCAGCGACGACGCGCGCGCCGCCGTCGAGGCGACGGACCGCAGCGCCGACGACCGCGCGCTCGACGCGCAGCGGCGCCCGGCGGAGACGCTCTCGTTCTTCGGCATTCGACGCGGTCAGCGCGTGGCCGAGCTCTTCGCGGGCGGCGGGTACACCACCGAGCTCCTTGCGCGCGCCGTGGGCCCCGACGGGCGCGTCTTCGCAGAGAACAACCGCTTCATCCTCGAGCGCTTCGCCGAGGGGCCGTGGTCGGCCCGCCTGGCGACGCCCCCGATGCGCGCCGTGGTGCGCGTCGACCGCGAGCTCGACGACCCGCTGCCCCCGGAGGCGACCGACCTCGACGCGGTGGTCTTCGTGCTGTCGTACCACGACGCGGTGTGGCTCCACACCGACCGCGCCGCGATGAACCGCGCGGTGTTTCGCGCGCTGCGCCCGGGCGGGGTGTACGGCATCGTCGACCACAGCGCCGCCGCGGGTCACGGCGTCGACGACGCGCAGACCTTCCATCGCATCGAGCAGCGCGTCGTGGTCGACGAGGTGCGCGCGGCGGGCTTTCGCCTCGACGGCGAGGCCGACTTTCTGCGCAGCCCCGGCGACACGCGCGACTGGAACGACAGCCCCCGCGCGGCCGGCGCGCGACGCGGCACGAGCGACCGCTTCGTGCTGCGCTTCGTGCGGCCGTAGGCGAAGCGATCAGGGCGCGGGCGCGCGACGTTACATGCGCGGCCGACAGGCGAGCGCCTGATGCTCGTGGTCGGCGAAGTACGACCACATGCGGCGCATGGTGTTGGCGCCCGGGTTGAACTTGTGGTCGAGGTCGTTCACGCCCGCCACGTACCAGTCGCTCCAGGCGCCGTTCGACCAGCGGATGCGGTAGGCCGACACCGTCCACCCGACGGAGCCGCGCTCGCGAAACAGCGCGCGATCGACGGCGCGCGAGAGCCCCGCGGCCCAGCGGCCGTCGCCCGTCGCCGACCGCTCGAACATGGCGCACTCGTCTTGCGTCGAGAGGTCGTGCGCGACGCAATCGCCGGTGGGGCACGCGTCGGCGGGCGGCGTCGCCACCACCAGGCTCACGGGCGGCGTCGGCGGAGGGCGCGGCGGCTGACACGGGTTCATCCGCTGCGCGCCGGCGGGGAGCGTCGCGAAGGTCAGTGCGGCGAAGACGAATGAGCGCAGGGCGCGTGCGGCGTGAGACATGGCAGCGTGACTCCTTCAAGCGGGGCGTGCGAGGAGTTCAACGCCGCGCCGCCGCGAGCCATTGGCCGCGCGCGGGCGATAGATCGACGGCGCGGCTCGCGCGTCGAGGCGCCTCCCACGGCGGGGGCGCGTCGGTGTTCACAACGGGGCGGCGAGACACTAGATTGCCGCGCATGAACGACCACAATGACGCGATCGTCGAGGAGATCAACCGCCTCCGCAAGGAGCGCAACGCGGTGATCCTCGCGCACTACTACGTCGACGGCGAGGTGCAAGACGTCGCCGACTTCGTGGGCGACTCGCTGCAGCTCTCGCAGGCCGCGCAGAAGACCACGGCCGACGTGATCGTGTTCGCGGGCGTGCACTTCATGGCCGAGACCGCGAAGATTCTCAACCCCTCGCGCAAGGTCGTGCTCCCCGACCTCGAGGCCGGGTGCTCGCTCGCCGAGGGCTGCCCCGCCGACAAGTTCGCGGCCTTCGTGGCGCGCCACCCCGACCACTACGTGCTCTCGTACATCAACTGCTCGGCGGGCGTGAAGGCGCTCTCCGACTGCATCGTGACGAGCTCCAACGCCGAGAAGATCGTGCGCAGCGTGCCCGAGGGCACGCCCATTCTCTTCGCGCCCGACCGCAACCTCGGCGCCTACCTCGCCAAGAAGACGGGCCGCGAGATGCTCCTGTGGCGCGGCAGCTGCGTCGTGCACGAGACCTTCTCGGAGCGCAAGCTCATCGCCCTCAAGACCCGCCACCCCGACGCCGTGGTGATCGCGCACCCCGAGTGCGAGCCCCCGGTGCTCGCGATGGCCGCGTACATCGGCAGCACCAGCGCGCTGCTCAAGTACACGGCCGCGTCGCCTGCGACGACCTTCATCGTCGCGACCGAGACGGGCATCCTACACCAGATGCAGAAGCAGTCGCCCGAGAAGACGTTCATCCCCGCGCCGCCGGAGGGCAACTGCCACTGCAACGACTGCCCCTTCATGAAGAAGAACACCCTCGAGGCCGTGCGCGACGCGCTCGTCAACCTCGCGCCCGAGATCACCCTGCCCGAGTCGCTCCGCGTCGAGGCCCTCGCGCCCATCGAGCGCATGCTCGCCCTCAGCGCGGGCTGAGGCCCTCAGCCCTACACGCAGAAGCCCAGCGCGCACGACTGCCCCGTCGCGCAGCGGTGGCCGCACGACCCGCAGTTGTTGCGATCGTTGCCTGGGAAGACCTCGCAGCCGTTGGCCGCGGCCCGGTCGCAGTCGGCCCAGCCGAGGTTGCACGACAGGCGGCAGGTGCCCATCGCGCAGCCGACGACGAACACGTTGGGGCCGCCGGTGCATCGGCGACCGCACGCGCCGCAGTTGTTCGCGTCGGTGCCGATGTTGACCTCGCACCCGTCGCCGCCCTGCGCGTTGCAGTCGAGGTAGTTCTGCGTGCAGGCGTAGCCGCAGACGGCGCTGCGGCACACCGGCGTCGCGTGGGAGAGCGGGCGCACCGAGCACTGGTTGCCGCAGGCGCCGCAGTTGCGCGCGTCGCTCTGCGCGTTGACGCAGGAGCTGCCGCAGAGGGTGGTGCCCGAGGTGCACCCCGACCGGCACTCGGAGGTCGAGCACACCTGCCCGCTGGAGCAGATTCGCCCGCAGCCGCCGCAGTTGCGCGGGTCCGAGTTGACCGCTGCCTCGCACCCGTTGGCCGGGTTGCGGTCGCAGTCGGCGAAGCCCGTCGCGCACGGGCCGAGGCCGCAGGTGGCGCCGGCGCAGGTCGCCGTCGCGTTGGCGAACGCGCACATCGCGCCGCACGCGCTGCAGTTGGCCGCGCTCGTCTGCGTGTTCACCTCGCAGCCGTTGCTCGCGTTGCCGTCGCAGTCGGCGAAGCCCGCGTTGCAGGTGCCGACGGCGCAGCGCCCCGCCACGCAGGCGCCCACGCCGTTGGCCGCGTTGCACGCGCTCGCGCAGGCCCCGCAGTTGGTGGCGCTCGTGCGCAGGTCGACCTCGCAGCCGTCGGCCGCGTCGCGGTTGCAGTCGGCGAAGCCCGCGTTGCACGCCCCGATCGCGCAGGCGCCCATCGCGCAGACGCCCGTCGCGTTGGCCGGCGCGCACGCGCGGCCGCAGGCGCCGCAGTCGGCGAGGCTCGTGCGCGTGTCGGCCTCGCAGCCGCTGTCGGCCATGGCGTCACAGTCGGCGAAGCCCGCCGCGCACGAGGCCACCGCGCACGCCCCCATCGCGCAGGTAGAGGTCGCGTGGGGCAGCGAGCACGCGTTGCCGCACGCGCCGCAGTTGGCCAGGTCCGTCGCGGTGCTGGTCTCGCAGCCCGCCGTCGCGGCCACGCAGTCGGCCGTGCCCGCGGCGCAGGCGCTCGTCGAGACGCGGCACACGCCCGCCACGCACGCGCCGCCCGCCGAGCACAGGGTGTCGCACGCGCCGCAGTTTGCCGCGTTCGTCGAGAGGTCGACCTCGCAGCCGTTGGAGGCGTCCTGATCGCAGTCGCCGTACCCGGCGGCGCAGGTCACCACGCGGCACACGCCCGCGTCGCACACCGCGGCCGACGCGCGCGTCGGGGCGCATCGCACGCCGCACGCGCCGCAGTTGTTCACGTCGGTGCGCGTGTTGGTCTCACACCCGTTGCTCGTGTCGCTGTCGCAGTCGCCGAAGCCCGCCCCGCAGCGGCCGAACGCGCACACGCCGCCCGTGCACGTGCCCGTGGCGTTGGCGTAGGTGCACGGCGCGCGACAGCGGCCGCAGTGCATCGGGTCGGACCCGGTCTGCGCGCAGACCGCGCCGCAGACCGTGAGGCCCGTCGCGCACGAGAGCAGGCAGCCCCCGCCGCTGCACGAGTACCCCTCGGGGCACACGTTGCCGCAGGCCCCGCAGTGGCTCACGTTGATGTCGGTGTCGACGCAGAAGCCCCCGCAGGCCGTGCGACCGGGCGCGCAGCGCGCGCACACGCCGCCCTGACACACGAGGCCCGCGTTGCACGGCGACGGCGCCGCGCCGGACTCGCAGCAGGGGGCGTTCTCGCCGCCGCACGCGGAGGCTACGTCGGGCGAGGCGTCGGACCCGTCGCCGAGGTCGGGCGTCGCGTCGGCCGCGTCGAGCGTGGCGTCGGGGCGAGCGCGCAGCTGATCGGCCTCGAACGACGTGGTGCACGCGCAGGCGAGCGCGACGAGCAGCGAGGCGAGTGCGGGGTGGCGTGCCATCGTGAGGTGAGCCTGTCGTGCCTCTCAGAAGGTGATGCGGAGCCGCGCGGCGCCGCCTTCGGGCGTCGGCGCGAAGGAGACCTCGGCCGACGACGCGCGGAGCGGCCGCGTCTGCGTGAAGAGCACCACCGTGGCGACGCCCGCCGCCGCCGCGAGGCCGAGCGTCACGTTGGTGACGAGGCGCAGCGCCTCGCCGCGGTCGCGCAGCGCGACGACGTCGGGCGCGTTGTACTCGTCGGCGAAGCGCTGCGCGTACTCGTCGTGGGCGCTGCCCGTGAGCGCGCCGCAGACCAGGGCCCCCGCGAGGAGGGCCCCCGTCGCCGCGGCGCCCGCGATGAACCATCCGGGCGCGAGGCCCCGCGAAGACGCGAGGCGCGTGGTGATCACCCGCGTCGCGCCCGCGGAGAGCTCCACGTCGCCGCGCCAGGCGCGGTACCCCGGCGCGCTCACCTCGACGGCGTGAAGCCCCGGCGCGACCTCCGCCGCGGGGAGCGTGACCGACTGCCCGTCGACGCGCGCGGACGCGCCCTGCGGCGCCGCCGCGATCACGATGCGGCCTGCGGGCGGGGCGTCGGCGCGGGCGGGCTCGACGGCGCGCGGGTCGGTCGCGCGGCGCAGCGAGAGGGTGACCTCGCGGCGGTCGCCGGAGGCGACGAGCACGGAGGCCGTGGCGGGCTGCCAGCCCTCGGCGGAGGCCACCAGCGTGTGGCGCCCAGGGCCCACGGCGAGGCCCTCGTCGGTGAGGGCGTCGGTGACGGCGTTGTCGTCGAGGGTGAGCGCGGCGCGCGCGTCGGAGGGCTCGACGCGCACCACGAGGTGAGCCAGAAAGCTGCGCGTCTGCGCGAGCATGGCCTCGACCTCGGCGCGGCGCTCGGCGCTGAGGTCGGTGGCCTCGCGGAGGTACCGCTCGATGGTGCGACCGGCCTCGGGGAGCCGCCCGAGGGCCACCTCGGTGCGCGCGATGTTGTAGAGCAGACCGGGCATCGACGAGAGCTCGTAGGAGCGCTGAAACTCGACGAGCGCGCCCTCGAAGTTGCGCACGTTGAAGAGCTCGGTGCCGCGCTGGAAGCGCACCTCGGCCTCGGAGGGGGCCGCGGGCGGAGGCGGCGCGACGGGGGGACGTCGCACGGGCTGCGCGACGCCGCGCGCGGGCGCCGCGAGGGCGAGCGAGAGGGACGCCAGGGCTACGAGGGAGACGCGCAAGGGAGGGATCGCTCGCTGGGTGAGGTGATGCGTGGCGCCGCGACGCGCTGCGCGC
>CAISKJ010000969.1 GCA_903885885.1 uncultured delta proteobacterium | reverse complement strand
GCGGGTTCGACGCGTGCGCCGCGAGGCAGAGGCTCACGGTGAGGCGGCGCAGGTCCCAGAGGTACGGGACGCGGTCGGCGCCGTCGAGGTCGTCGGGCTCGAAGGTGACGCGGCCGTCGCGGCCGACGAGGGTGCCGAAGTTCTCGAGGTGGGGGTCTCCCACCCCGAGGGGGGTGGCGCCTTCGGCGGCGAAGCGCGAGCGCGCGAGGCCCGCGGTGTCAGCGCGCCAGTCGCGCAGAAACAGGGCGATCGTGGCGCGATAGAACTCGACGGGCGAGGCGCTCACGCGGGCGAGGCGGGCCGCCGCGAGCGACGCGTCGTGGGGCCTCGCGGCGCCGAGCGCGAGCGCCGAGCGAACGGCGGCGTCGCGGAGGGCGCCCGCGTCGAGGCAGCAGAGCGCAGCGAGCGCGAGCGCGAAGAGGCGGAGGGGCGGCACGGGGCGACGCTACCAGATCGACGCTTCAGCCCCCGCGCGCGGGGATGGGGCGAGCCTGTTTGATGTAGAGGCTCGGCGGGTCCCAGGTGCCGTTGCTCGTGAACTTGAAGTCGACCTCGAGCCCGTACCAGCCGGTGTTGCCCGACGCGGGCCCGTAGGCCGCGGAGAAGCGCTCGTGAATGGCCGCGAGCGCGACGCCGAGCGCGCGAATCTGCGTGGGGGTGAGCACGGCGCTCCCCCGCGGAACGAGGCTCGAGCGGGCGAGATACGTCACGGGCTGCCCGGGCTGATTGAAGTAGTAGAGAAACTGGTCGCTCGTGACGCCCGGCGTGGGCGCGACGACCTCGACGTCGCCGCCGAACTGGGCGTTCACGTAGAAGGCCGGGTCGAGCCCCGAGGCGTCGAAGGGGTTGGCCGTGACGGCCACGCCGTTGGCGACCTCGTCGTCGAAGCTGCGGTGCACCAGCAGCGCCATGCCGACGGCCCTGTGATCGACGCCGTAGTAGGTGCGCTCTTCGAAGGTGCGAAACGACCAGGCGCTCGCGTAGCTCTCGCGAATGGCGTCGAGCACGTCGGCCCAGTCGGCGGGGTCGCCGGTGTGCGACTCGTAGCAGCCCGCGCAGGGGAAGCCGTCGAGGTCTTCGCTGTTGGTGCTCGTGCGGAAGCGCATGCGGGCCGAGGCGAACTCGCGCGTGATCTTCTCGCGCAGGAGTCCCTGCAGCGTCTCGTCGACGGTGCCCGCCATGATCGCGTCGTGAAACTCGCTCAGGCGGGCGGCGCGGTACGCCGCGTCGGTGCGGAAGCGCGCGTCGGCGAGGTAGCCGTCCATGCGGTCGAAGAGGCCGTTCGATCGCATGAACTGGTCGTAGTAGTAGAGCGGTATCGCGAAGGCGTCTTGAATGGGCACCGACGGCGTGCGCACGAGCAGCGAGTAGTGCGCGGCCTTGCCGCCGAAGGCTCGCCCCGCCGCGCGAATCGCGTCGCGCAGGCTCGCGCCCGCGGCGGGCTCGGGGGTGACGTCTTCGATGTCGACGAGGCCCGTCACGGTGAGGTCCATCGGGGGGAGCGTGACGGCCGCCGGGCGGTGCGTCGACCAGAAGGCCTCGGCGTCGGCGGCGGCGACCTCGCGCACGGTCCACGCCTCGGCGCCGGTGGTGAGCTCGACGAGGCGCCCGTCGAGGGCGCGGAGGCGCGCGTCGGTCATGGCGCCGCGGAGGCCCATGTTGGGCGTGCCGCGGTTCTGCGACAGGACGTTCACGTGCGAGAGGGGCGTCTGAAAGGTCTGCGAGATGAGGCCGCGCACCACGGAGATGTCGTTGGGCGCCTCGTCGATCACGACGATGTCCTCATAGGAGAGGTACACGCCCGCGCGGAGGTCCGCCGCGGTGGTGAAGCGCAGCCGCCCGATCGACGTGGCCAGCGTGAGGGGCTGATACTCGGTGCGCGCGTAGAGCTGGTCGGTGGAGACCACGGGCACCGACCACGCGAGCCCGCGGACGACCGCCTGCGCGGCGTCGGACGTGGGGTGCACCGCGAGCGCGGGCCCGAAGAACGCGCGCGCCTTCACGGCGTTGTAGAGCGTGGTGATCATCGCCGCGGAGGCCGTGTCGTACGGCGAGAACTCGAGCGCCCAGGCGTCGGCGCCCTCGTAGTGCGTCACCGCGGCGAGAATGAAGCGACGGCTCGGGCTGAAGTACTCCGTCGCGTTGAACTCCGACAGCGTCGGCACGAGGGGCATGCCGTTGCCCGAGAGGTGCGTCGACACGAAGCGGTAGTGAATGGGAAAGCGCGTGCTGTGCTGAAAATAGAGCGTCGCCGTGGCGGTGTCGTAGACGACCTTCACCGAGCGCGCGCCGGGGAGCGTGGCGCTGAGGGGCGCCGAGGCGAGCGCGGCGAAATCGGCGCCGCACGCCACGCGCGCGAGCGAGTCGGGCGCCATGGTGGCGTCGGCGACGGCGCAGGCGCCCTCGACGAGTACGACGGGCGCGGAGGTCGTCGGCGCCGCGTCGGAGCTGCAGCGTGACACCGCGAAGAGGGCCGCGAGGAGCGCGAGGACACGCTGGAGACGGAGCATCGACGACCTCCGAGGATCAGGGGGTGAGCGCGAAGCAGTAGAAGCCGCCGTAGCCGCCGCCGGAGCCCACCGTAGGCATGCTGAGAATGGGCGGGCCCATCTCGATGAGGCTCACGCCGGGGGCGCAGCCGGCCTCGTCGAGCGATGACATCCAGTTGTTCATCGTGCCGCCGCCGGGGCCGCCGGGGC
>CAISKJ010000968.1 GCA_903885885.1 uncultured delta proteobacterium | reverse complement strand
GTGCCCATGACGCGCCCCGTGGCAGCAGCCGCGGCTGCGGCGGCCGCGGCGCCGCGGAGCCCGGGCGGCGGCTTGAGCGCGTCGAAGGCCTGAATGATGCCGATGACCGTGCCCAGGAGGCCGACGAAGGGCGCGTTGTTGCCGATGGTGCCGAGAAAGGCGAGGCCGCGGTCGAGCTGCTGGCGGACGCGCGCGAGCGTGCCCTGCATCACGTGCTCGGTGGGTGCGGCGCCGCGCTCGAGCGCGTCGACGCCGCGCGCGGCGATGAGGGCCGCGGGGCTCTTCGAACCCGAGAGGAGGATGCGCGCCGCCTCGAGGTCGTTGGAGCGGAGCGCCGTGTCGAGGCGCACCGCGAGCTTGTCGAGGTCGTCTTCGAGGGTGAGAAAGTACCGGTACCGTTCGATCATGACGGCGATCGAGGCGAGCGAGAGCCCGACGAGCACCCACATCACCCACTCGGCGCCGAGCATCGCGAACGAGGTGAAGGTCTTGATGAGCGAGAAGCTGTGCATGGTGACTCCGATGGGCGGCAGTGAGCGCCGCGGAGCAACCGTAGGGCGACCGCCGCGCACGCCCCGTGGCGCGTCGACGACAAGCGAGTGCCAACGCCCGGGGCCGCCACGCATCGCACGAAGTGTCTTGTAGAAAGCCACTTCGCGCGTCTCGGAGCGGGCGCTCCGGTGACACCGCGATGAAGGCGTTGCGAGAGCGTCACGCGCGGTCGACGGGGCCCGCGAGTGTGCGAGTATCCGCCGCCATGGCAGCGCCCCGCAGCAAGAGCCCACCGCTCCCGACCCCCACCTGGACCGGCGGTTGGGTGTCGGCCAGCACCTACGCGTACGACCCCGAGCCCTACCGACCCGACGTGGTGCTGTGGCTCCACCGCGGCAACGTGCTCGCGAGCGCGGTGGTGCACCCCGAGGCGCGCGAGGCCGCCCTCGCCCGCTGCCTGCGCGAGGCCCTCGACGCGGCCAAGGCTCCGCCCGCCTCGGTGCGCGTGTGTGACGCCTCGGTGACCCCCATCGTGCGCGCCGCGCTCGGCGCCGCGGTGCCCGTGCGCGTGGTGGCCCGCAGCCCCGACCTCGAGGCCGCGGCCGAGCCACTGCTCCCGCCCTACGACGAAGACCTCGACGACAGCTACCTCGCCCGCGGTCGCATCGCGCCCGCGCTCGTGGGTCAGTTCTTCGCGGCCGCGGCGGCGCTGTTTCGCGCGGCGCCGTGGAGCCTCGTGCCCGACGACAGCGTGCTCTTCGCCTTCGACGCGCCGCTCCTCGACATTCACGGCGCCGCGGCGGCCGTGGTGGGTCAGCGCGGCGTCGAGCGGGCGGTGCTGCTCTTCGAGAGCGTCCACGAGTACCTCGCGTTTCAGCGCGCCTCGATGTCCGACGACGACGACGGCGACCAGGGGGCCGACCTCTTCGCGGTCAGCTTCGCCGAGGCCGCCTCCGACGCCCGCCTCGCCGAGATCGCCGCCCACGGGTGGGAGCTCGTCGCGCCGGGCCTGGGCGCCTTCGGCGTGCCCATGCTCGACGTCGTAGACCGCGACGGCGTGCGCCGCCCGCTCACCCCGCGCGACCTGCAGATCGCGATCACCCTCGCGCGCACCGTGACGCAGATGGTGGCGCAGCACGGGCCGCGCCTCGCCGCGAGCGCGGGCCCCACGGTGGCGACGCGCGATCGCGCCAACGCGACGCTCACGCTGCCGCACCCGGGCGCCGCGGCCTTCGACGCCGCGATGGCGCCGCACCGCGAGGTCAACGTGATACTCCGCGACTTTCTCGCCTCGGAGCTCCGCGGGCGCGTGCCCGGCGTGTGGCGCGAGGCGGCCGAGGTGATCGCCCACGCGCTCCTCGACGAGAAGTTCGAAGAGTCGGGCGCGCGCTTCGACGCGTGGCCGCTGCGCCTCGTCGACGCCGCGATGGCCCACGTGGCGCCGCGCGTCGAGTCACCCCGCGCGCTCGCCGTCTCCGCCGACGCCCTCGCGCGCTTCTTCGCCTACCTGGTCGCGAGCGGTCGCGTCACGGCCGCGGCGGCGGAGAAGCTCCACGCGCGCGCCGCGGGCCACCTCGACGCCGCCGCGATCGCCCTCGGCC